>JBFLZD010000009.1 GCA_040756435.1 Spirochaetota bacterium
TTTCAATTTCTTTGGTAAGTTTAAGTTCGGTTTCTTTAATTTCGTTGCGGACTGTTTCAATTTCTTTGGTAAGTTTAAGTTCGGTTTCTTTAATTTCGTTGCGGACTGTTTCAATTTCTTTGGTTAGTTTGAGCTCCGTTTCTTTAATTTCGTTTCGCACTGTTTCAATTTCTTTGGTAAGTTTAAGCTCAACTTCTTTAATTTCCTTACGCGTTTGCTCAATCTCTTTCACCAATTTTAATTCGGTCAAGGTAATATCCTGCCGTGTTGCAACCTGATTGTTGCTAATAGCTTCCTCTACCATCTCAATGAATTCAGCCAATATCTTAGCCTTTTCCTGGTCATCTTTAAATGCTTCATAAATACGTATGGCATATCCCATTAAAGTACTCCTTGTTTTTTATTTTTTTAATAAGTATGATCATTCTTTATAGAGTATATCCCATGCACTTTCTATGTCAAACGATTTTATCAATAGGTTCAATACTCCCTTCACTACCAGCTACCTGAAGATCCGCCACCACCAAAGCTGCCACCGCCGCCGCTAAAGCCACCGCTTGATGAAAAACCGCCACCAGAAGAAAACCCACCGCTTGAAAAACCTCCACCGCCAGATTTCATTGATGAAAGGATTATGCCAGCAATAAACCCAATAATGGCCAGCAAGATAAGTGCAGATAAAGTGTATCCAAAAAAAGCTCCAATTATAGGAAGCACTATAGCACCCAATATCCCACTCAAAAGGCGCCTGAAAGCACTGATAAACGACATAACAATAAAGGCAATCCACATAAATGCAGCATAGTCAGGAGCTGATTTTTGCGGTTTTAAGCTGTTTGCATCAAACTTTCCCTTTACAATATCAATGATGGCATCAACGGCTTTTGTAATGCCGGCATCATAATCGCCGTTTTTAAATTCAGGGATGATGATATAATCAATGATTCTTCCGGCAAGCAGGTCTGTTAACGTTTCTTCCAGTCCTTTACCCACCTCAATGCGTACCTTTCGGTTATCGCGAGCAACTAACACAATGACACCATTGTCCAGCCCCTTTTGACCAATTTTCCATGTATCAGCTAATCGTATGGAGTAGGATTCAATATCCTCGTTGCCAATTGAAGGAACAGTTGCCACAACCACCTGCGTTGAATCTTCTTTTTCAAGTTGTGTTAATTTTGCCTCTAATTCAGCTTCGGTTGTGGATGAAAGTATATCCGCATAGTCATTGACATGTGCCCGTAAAGGCGGGATGGGCGCTAACTCCTGAGTAATAGCAGTAACGCTCACACACAACGCACATAGTACTGTGAAAACCCATTTCATTGATTGTCACCAACAATTATATTTTTAAGCTCGTCAACATCATCAGGTTTATAGGGATATTCTTTTGATAGTCTGTTGCCAATAGTTTCAATGGTTGCGCACAATGCAGGAATAAACTGCTTTTGTTTAATGCCGGTAATAATTTGCTTAATGCACATATCCCAAAATTGGGGTTCAATTTTTTTATGGGCATCTTCATCAGCAAGTATCCACACCTTTTTTTCAAGAAGTGTTATGTACACAAGCACGCCATTTTTATCAGCGGTTTTATACAAACCATTTTTATAAAATGCAGTGATGGCTGCTTCACGCACTTCGGCATCAACTTCGCGCGGGTTTAAAAAAAGGCGCGTTAAAAAGATGCTTTTAGCAATAGTAACTTTGAAAACAAGAAACAGCAGACTAAAAAACACTATGAATATCCACAGATTGTCTTTGTGAAAATAAAACAATGGTGCAATATAGTGGGTCAGTGCTATGGCAAGTGGCAGCGAAATGACTGCCGAAGTATACACGCGTGCAAGCGGATAATGATAGCTTGCAGTGACAATCATGGGGACAATTTCTGCGCTCGTCAGTTTCTCAGCTTTTTTCACAGCATCAATAATGCACTGCGCATCAGCCTGAGACAATATTTTTGCAACCAGGTCTTTCATAGGTAACTATCGCCTATTCAAATGAAACTTTAGGAGCAGCTTTGGCGCCCTCTTCAGCCTTGAAGTACTCCTTGCGCTCTAAGTGAAGCAGAAAATTATTTGTCAGGTTATAGGGGAAAATTCGTATTGACGAGTTGAATTCTTTAACTGCTTCGTTATAGCGCTGTCGTGCCACATTGATGCGGTTTTCAGTTCCTTCAAGCTGGTGCATTAAATCGGTAAAGTGTGCGTCGGCTTTTAAATTGGGGTAGCGCTCTACAACCACCATAAGACGTGCCAGTGCACTTGATAGCTCGCCCTGCGCTGCCTGAAATTTTGCAATAGCTTCAGGGTTGCTTAAATCTTTTGGCGATAGTTGAACAGAAGTGGCCTTTGCCCGCGCTTCAATGACAGCCTGCAGTGTTTGCTTTTCGTGCGCGGCATATCCTTTCACCGTGGCAACTAAGTTTGGGATAAGGTCAGCCCTTCGCTGCAGCGCCGATTCTAAATCGCCGTATGCCTTGAACACCTCTTCTTCCTGCATCTGAAGTTTATTATATCCACATCCCAAAAAGGAAAACAGTGACAGTGCAATAATAACAGGTAAAAGATAGGAAATTTTTTTCATAAGCCCTCCTGATGGAAAAGATAAACCGCTTTTATGCGTAAGATGAAAATATACGCATAAAACAAAACGGTGTCAAGAATAAAAAATCATGCAGTGCTGGCAAAGTGGGGGTCAGAGCCACATCAAAAGGAAAAGTATATAATCCAAAAAAGGCTGAACTTTTTGTGTCCTGAGCATAAGGGAAAAAATATGCACCATGCAAAGAGAATTAGCTAAAGAAGTTAAGAACAAAAATTATACTTGCAAATAACATAATTTTATTTACTTTATAAAGCAAATATAGTATGCAATATATGAATGATGATAGATTCAAATTAAAAATGTTGGAATAAGCAACTAATGAAACTGAGTAGTGTTGAAGAAAGAAAAATATTACTTGATGCTGAGTTGAAAAAAATTGTAGAAGTTCTTAAACAAAAATATGATCCTGAAAGGATAGTACTTTTTGGGTCTTTGTTAGATGGGAATATCCATGAATATAGTGATATTGATTTGTTAATAATAAAGAAAACTTCTAAACGACCAATTGATAGGATTATAGAAGTAGCCAAAATTATTAATCCATCATTGGGGGTTGATTTGTTTGTCTATACTCCAGAAGAATTTGATACACTTGTAAATGAAAAATATAGTTTTTTTATCAATATTTTAAAAAATAGCAAAATTCTTTATGAAAAAAGAAACAGCAGAATGGATTAGTATAGCCAACGAGGAATTAATGGCTGCTAAATATCTGGAAAAACTTAATTTACCAAGAATGGTATGTTATCATTGCCAGCAATTTGTTGAAAAAGCTATGAAAGCATTCCTGGTTGAAAAAGATATAGAATTTCATAGAACACATAATATTCTTGATTTGAAAAATATAATTGTAGCATTAGGAGTTGATATTCCATTAAACAATGATGAAGCTATTTTTTTAAACAGTATTTATAGATCACGATACCCTGCTGGTTTGGGTTTACTCCCCTATGGCGAGCCCGATAAGAAAGATTGTGAAAAAGCATTGGAGTGTGCCACCAAAATGAGTGATTGGTTGGAAAAAAATATAAAATAACGAATATTTTTAGCTCTTTGTGTTTTCCTCGTCCTTAGTGTAAGAATAAAAAATCATGCAGTGTTGGCAAAGTGGGGGTCAGAGCCACATCAAAAAAACCGTACAGTCATACTGAACTTTTTATTAAAATATATAAAAAAGTGTTGCTATATAATTGTTTTTTTGCACTTTTATTGTTATATTGCTGTAATTAATACATATATAATGTTCCTACTGTTATATGTGTACCAGTTCTTTTTTATAATTGCAATGATGTGTACTTGCCCCTGCCTATTGTATATCATGAGCTATAGTAACAAAGCTGTTGTTATATTCTTATAAGGATTAAGGATATAACAATGTAGGCACTTGCTTATGATGTGTATGAACACGCAGTGAGCAAAGCCTTAATACTTCTACTAATTGGAGGAAAATTATGAAACGCCACACAGTATTAATAATAGCAATCATGGTAATTGCAACAATAGTATCCTGTAGCTATGAAAACACTGCCACAGTTACTATTGACACTGGCATACGCCAGCAGGCGCACCTTAACTGGTTTGGCCGTGTTCTTGCGTTACTTAGCTTTTCACAGCCACTGCAGGCCGATCCAGTGCCTGGGCTTCCATATTCCATTACTCAGATAAAGTTATTTATAAAAGCTTCTGATATGGAAACTATTGAAGAGAGTATACCACTTGATACCGGCAAAATAACACTGGAAGTCCCCGCAGGCAGCCAGCGTACATTTGAGGTGGTAGGATATGATGAAAGTGGTTATAGATATTATGGAGGTATAACCACAGTAGACCTTTCTCCAGGACAAGAGGTTAATCTAAATATTGAGATGGGGGAGCTGTTTGATTTTACACGGTATGATGGAAGTGCTTCATATTATCAAAGTCAAAATCAAATAATTATAACAGCTTATACACAAATAAATCCAAATGTCATTGCATTTAAATTATATAGAAAACCTGTGGGGAGCAACTTTGCAGAAGAATACTATACAACATTAACCAATATACAATTTACAATGGATCAATATTCCATTACATATACTATTCCTGCGACATTAGATTTGAATTATAACTATTTGATTTTATCAGTTACAAGATATGGTGAAAGTGATAGAAGACAACTAAACATTTATTGATTATTAATGAAGAGTATCCAAGATAAGAAAATTTTACAAAAGGAGGAAACCCAATGAAAAAAATCCATACACTGCTTATCATCACTGTGGCGCTGCTTTTTGTAGCAGGTCCGCTTTTTGCTGCCATTACCGTGGTAAGCGTAAAGGGTGAGGCGCTGTACAGTGACGGTGGTGCTTTCAAGCCCTTGCAAAAAGGCATGCAGCTAAAAGAAGGGACAAAAATCCAGACTGGTGCAAAATCACAGGCTGTGCTTGATATAGATGGGCACATTGTAACCATAAAATCACTTACCCTTATCAAGGTGTATAAAAACATTGCCAAAAAGGATGAGTCCACCAACAGCCTGGGCTTAAAATATGGAAGCATCAATGCAAAGGTTAAAAAGCTGCCACAGGTAAAAACAAGCTTTTTAATTACCACACCGGTGGCAACATCATCGGTGCGGGGCACCGAGCAGAATACAAGCTTTGGGCCTGGGTTTGGTATGCAGGTAACAGTCCCTGAAGGTGAGCTTAATGTACAGTCAAATGGAGAAAATAAAAAGGTTGGAGGCAACTTAGAATACAGCAAGGGAGGGGATGATCCGCGCAGTGGTGACCTTACCGGGAATATGCAAAATAACTACATAGGCAAGACCGCACCGGATAATCTCACTGATGAGGAAAAGGACATGATGGGCAAATACGGCGACCAGCTAGTAGATTCAACCCAAACCCCGGCAGATGTGCTGGACAATGTAGGTGGAGCATCATCGATCAATGTCAATTTGATATGGAATGTACAATAAGTCATACTGAACCATGTCCTGAATTTATTTCAGGAGTGATTCAGTGCAGTCATCCTGAACTTGATTCAGGATCTCAAATAGCAATGTGGGATAGTTTGTGCAATGGGGAAAAGGGGATTTGTTTATATAATGACAAACAGAAAAGATGGAACATTGTATATAGGTGTAACATCAAATTTAATAAAGAGGGTTTATCAACATAAGACTAATTTGGTAGAAGGGTTCACATATAAATATAATCTTAAAAGATTAGTATATTATGAAATTTTTGAAACAATAGAGGAGGCTATTAAAAGGGAAAAACAGCTTAAAAACTGGAAAAGAGAGTGTAAGATTACATTAATTGAATCTATCAATCCTCAATGGTTAGATTTATATGATGATATTGCAGCTATATGATAAGAGATTCCGGATCGAGTCCGGAATGACGGATGGCATAAAGATTCCGGGTCAAGCCCGGAATGACGAATGGCGTAAAGATTCCGGATCAAGTCCGGAATGACGAATGTGCAATAAGTCATCCATAATCATGTCCTGAATTTATTTCAGGAGTGATTCAGGATCTTTATGGTGAGAACAAAAGATTCCGGATCAAGTCCGGAATGACGAATGTGCAATAAGTCATCCATAATCATGTCCTGAATTTATTTCAGGAGTGATTCAGGATCTTTATGGTGAGAACAAAAGATTCCGGATCAAGTCCAGAATGGCGGATGACGAAAAGATTCCGGATCAAGCCCGGAATGACGGATGGCATAAAGATTCCGGGTCAAGCCCGGAATGACGGATGACGAAAAGATTCCGGGTCAAGTCCGGAATGACGGATGACGAAAAGATTCCGGGTCAGGCTCGGAATGACGGATGACGAAAAGATTCCGGATCAAGTCCAGAATGACGGATGGCGTAAAGATTCCGGATCAAGTCCAGAATGACAGATGACGAAAAGATTCCGGATCAAGCCCGGAATGATGGCTATGAAGTGGGTGCATAATACAATAATTAGATGTAGAAATTCCGTACCATAAGGAGGTTTCATGCGCACAATTATACTATTAATAATGACACTGTGTATGGCAACAGCTGTTTTTGCGCAAAGTGCCATGCTTGCAGTAAAGCTTGCCGAAAAGCCGGTGGCAACGGTTGAAGATGCAGTGGTGCTTTTTATGATGTCAACCGATGGCACCAGTCAGGGGTATGCAAAGGATGCGGAAGCACTTGCTGCAAAAGGAATATTGCCAAAGGTATATGATCCAAAAACGCCTGCCACCATGGGTATTGTTGCCTACATGATGGCAAAACAGGCAAATATAAAACATTCCCTTATGTTTAATATTTTCAAAAGCCAGCGCTATGCGGTGTTTGCGTGCATAGCAGCGGGGTACCTGCCAGCCAATGCAGGGGAAAGCGTTGCATTAAGCGGTGTGGAGCTTATGGAAATTATGGGCAGGTTTGGAGGTGAATAATGAAAAAAATAATAATATTATTTTTGGCGATAGTTACTGTTAATACATCCCCCCTTCTGTATGCACAGGAGGAATACATACCTTTACCCGATGTTGCCGCTGACCCGGATTTAGCGGTTGCCACAAAGCCAGTGCAACCGTTTACACTGCGGTATGGTGGATGGATTACACCGGTAGTTATAGATCAGCGTACAACTGACACCGATTTGATGACATCCGTAACCACTGCTCGTGTATGGCTTACGAGCACACTATGGGCAAATGCATCATTGTATGTGCGTATCAAAGATAGCTTTTTGGCAGTAATCCGCGAGCAGGATGTGAATATTGATAATACCAGCAACGTATTTGATTTAGATATAGCTCAGGTTACCATTCCAGTGATGAAAAATAAGCTGCGTGTGGTGTTAGGGCGCAAGTATTATGTAACCGGTGCAGGGCTTGTGCTCAACGGCCGCGGTGATGGCGGTGAAGTACAATATTATTCACGCTACGGCGACCTGAAAGCTTTTGGCATGTATTCAGGATTGCTTAATAAAGATGATAACCCGTATGGGTTAAGTTCGCGCGATATAGCCGATGGCGCAAAGCGCATCTTTACCGGTGCACAGTATTCAAAGGATTTTCTGTTCAATAATACCGTTTACCTGTATGGCCTGATGGAGATAGACAAACAGGATGAGGATGCAAATAATAAATCAGCCTACGATGCACAGTACATTGGTGCAGGTGTTAAAGGAGTGGTAAGCGACTCACTGTCATACTATGTAGAATACGTATACCAGATGGGTACATCGTATGCAACCATTATGCCAGGCATACAGGAAGAAAGTGATATCAAAGCTATGGCAGTACTGGCAGGATTGCGATATTTCTGGAAAGCAGCCTACCGTCCATTAATTAATCTGCAGTATGCTTATGGTACTGGAGATAAGGATGCTACAAGCTACAGCAATGCAACCGGCAATACCCTTGATGATGATACGCGCTTCATGTACTTTGGAACATTTTTGGGTGGTTTTGCACTGCGGCCACAATTAGGCAATTTGCATGTTATACGCCCGGGAATTGGATTTTCACCATTCTATAATGGCGGTGACCGCATAAAGGCAATGAACCTTGTTGTATATTATTCATATTACATGAAGGATAAAAAAGAATCGCCCATTAGCGGTGGTGAGGCAGAATTGCCAAAATCATTTGTGGGGCAGGGTGTTGATGTGATGCTACGCTGGCCGGTGTATTATGATTTTTCATTCTTTGCCAATTATGGGCTGTTTTTACCAGGTGATGCGTATCCATCCGGCACATCAGAGCGCCATTTCATCATGGCTGGCGTAAATATTGTATTTTAAACATTCAGTCACGCAGAGAACGCAGAGTACACAGAGAAAAGGAGGTGTAGTGTAGAAGCTCTTCCAAATCTCTAAAGTTCTGGGTACTTGGCGAACTCTATGTGAGTTTAAAGATATAGCACGCAGGGAACGCAGAGAAAAGAAATGGATGTTAAACTATACAAAATACTTCTATGACTCTGCGTTCTTAATGCTATCAGAGAAGGGTAAAAAAAGTATATCACCCATTATCTTCATATTTATTTACTATTCTTTTTAGTCCTTCTTTTAAGGTAGGAGCTCCAAAATTAATTAATAATCCAACAGGACGATTCATTAATCGAAGATAGGTTAATAATTGCTTATGATGATATGGCAATAACTTTTCAACTGATTTCAATTCAATTATAATTATATCATTAACTAATAAATCAATTCTGAAACCATCATCAAAACGGAAACCTTTAAATGCAAAACTTACTGATTTTTGTCTTTCAACATTTAAACCACGTTCTATCAACATTTTATGTAAAATGGTTTCATAAACTGATTCAAGGAGTCCAGGACCTAATTCGGTATGTATTTCAATTGCACAATTAATTATTAATTTTGTAATTTCATTTATTTCCATATATATTATCCAAAGTATTCCTGATTTTTTAGAATTATTTAGCAATGGTTGTAGTAAAAGTCAATATTTGTGTAACAATAATTTAATATATTTTCTCTGAAGGCAATCTGCGATCTCAGCATAATATAATTAAATATTTTTTTATTGATTGATAGTAAAAACATTAATGTAAATGTTACATCATATTATTATGAAGGAGAATCCTTGACTATGAATGTAAACCAGCGGCTGTTAATTATAATATTTCTTCTTATCATTACACTCTTTATCATAAACTATCGCCCAATTAATGCAAATCCTTTGCTGGATAATGTGGCTGTGGAGCAATATACGCTTCCCAATGGCATTACCTGTTTGCTGGTAAACAGTGGCTATACGCCAACGCTGGCATTGATAATTTCGTTTAAGGTGGGTTCGGTTGATGAAAATTATCAAACTGCCGGTGCAGCGCATCTTTTGGAGCATATGATGTTCAAAGGCACAAAGACAGTGGGCACTACAAACTTTGAAGAAGAACAAAAATTATTGCAACAGATTGAAGCAGTGGGTGAAACAATTGACTGTATATCATTAACAAATCCTGATAATGTACAGTTGCCTCTATTAAAAGAGCGATTGCAAACATTGCAGCAAAAGGCAAATGCGTATGTGGTAAACTCAGCGTATGATGCCATCTACACGCAGGCAGGTGGCATAAACTTTAATGCAAGCACATCACGCGACATGACACAGTATTACATAGAGCTTCCCAATGATGCGCTGGAACTGTGGGCAAAATTAGAGTCAGAACGTATTAAAGAACCGGTCTTCAGACAATTTTATACCGAGCGTAACACTGTGTACGAGGAGCGCCTGATGCGCTATGAATCCGACCCGCAAAGTAAATTATTTGAGGATTTTTTGGGTATTGCATTCCTGGCACATCCTTATCGGCATCCCACCATTGGTTATACATCAAATATTCCATTTTTGTCATTGAGCCTGGTGCGCAAATTTTATTTTGACCATTATGTTCCACAAAAGATGACCATTACCGTTGTGGGTAAACAGGATACATCACAAACGCTGAAAATCCTGAAACGGTATTTTGGGACAATACCACAGGCACCATCGCAGGATTTTATTGCCATAAAAGAAGATAGTAAAAACAATAGAAGGCTTGTAACATATGCAGATGCAACACCGTATCTTTTAATTGGCTGGCATAAGCCCACCATGCAGCATTTTGATGATTATGTATTTGATGTTATTGCTGAAATACTTGCAGGTGGCAAAAGCTCACGGTTGTATAAAACGTTAGTACTGGATAAAAAGCTTGTTTCTCAGGTTGAAGCTTATAACGGGTATCCGGGTTCACGGTATGATAATCTTTTTATACTTGAGGCAACTCCAAAAGATTCTTCACAGTGCGAAGCGGTGGAGGAGCTTTTGTACAGGCAACTTGAAGCACTTGGTACCACATGCACACAGCAGGAAATTGATGCTGCCATACGCCGTTTAGAGTCTTCACTCATTTTTGATATTGATACTAATTTAGGAGTGGCGCGTATGCTTAGCTACTATCAAACAATTACCGGTAATTGGCGTTATATAGCAACGTACAGTGAAATGTTGAAAAAAGTAACACGTGAAGATATCAAACGTGTAATAGATATGTACTGTAAAAAGGAATGGACTACCGTTGCAATTTTGAAAAAACGGTGAGGGTGAAAATGATATGTCATTCAAGATACAACAGGGAACGTATCAAGGCCTCTTGGTCCTGGTTGGGGCGGGACTTTAAAGGACATTGTGTGATACATAACATTTTCAATGGAGAATACATAATGCTAAAGACCATAAAAGCAATAATCATACTGGCTATACTTTTCATACCACTGTTTGTTCCAGCAAATAGTCTTATAACACTTCCACATATTGAAACCATTGATAGCAATGGTGTTCCTGTATTTTATGCGCAGGATACATTACCCCAGTGTACAGTGTATGTTTCTATTGGAGTTGGCTCGTTATATGAACATGCAACTAATGCCGGCATAAGCCAGCTGGCAGCGCTGGTACTGTCACTAGGTGGTTCAAAGAATTACCCCAATATAAATGAATACATTGATGCAATAGGTGGACGTTATTTGGTCAGTGCCTCGTTTGAAACGGTAACTATCAGCATGCGAGTGCATCAGGATGAGGCTGCTAAGGCATTTACAATCCTTGCTGACATCATTGCAAATCCGCTTTTTGATAGGCAGTTAACACAAACAGCACGCTTCATGCTAAAACAGCAAATACAGCAAAAGCAGGATGACCCAATGACTATTGCCATGGAAAAAGCACGGCACTATGTATTTGGCGATAGTGGCTATGGAGCAGTCATGACCCAACAGTCACTGGATGGAATAACCGATGCTGATTTGGAACAACTGTGGAAGCAATACGTTGTTAAGGAAAATGTGCGCATTGGAATTGTAACATCGCTGAATAAAGAAAACGTAATACAATATGTAGCACAAATGACCAACGCTCTGCCTCATGGGTATGCAATCGATTACACAGTCGATATAGAAAAAGCAAAGAACAATATCAGCACTAAAAAGATATATTTTATTGAAAAGGATATACCGCAGTCAACGATTGTCATTGCAACAGTTGCTCCGTCAATTAAAAGCAACAATCGTTATGCGCTGGAAGCTGGTAATTACATACTGGGTGGTGGGTCGTTTAATTCATGGCTTATGGATGAAATACGGGTAAAACGGGGATATGCGTACTCCACAGGTTCAATAGTACGCATGCGGAAAAATACTGGTTTATTTTTAGCTTACGCCCAGACATCAGCAGCAACGACATTGGCAACTATCGCAATTATGGAAAACGTTTTAACTAATTTTGCAAAAACAGGGCCATCTCAGCAGCAGTTACAATGGGCAAAGGAATCACTATTAAAAAGTTATATATTTGAATTTAACTCATTGCGTGATATTATACAGTACTACATGTGGATTGATTATAATAGGCTACCTGAATCGTATATTCAGGAATATCCTGACGGCATTACATCCGTAAAAAACAATGATATTACTATGTCCTTTAAAAGTATTGTCAGTGGCTATGTCATTGTGGTTGTTGGTAATAAAGATGTTAAACAGCAATTGGATGCTGGTAAAATAAACTATACTATTGCTAAATAATAATAAGTTTTACCCAACAAATGATTTACTTGTACTTATCATGTCTTCAATCAGGGCACAGTCAGAAAGGATTTTATTTGCTTCAGCAAGTGTATTGTCTATGGATAGTATTGCATCAGAGTATGTTTGCTTTTGAAACGGCGTCATATTCCTTTTTTCTTCAATGTGCTGCTGTTCCAGCAAAAACCGTATATCAGATAATATTTTTATGATGGTTTTGTATGCAGTCTTCACCTGATACCACATCTCATAATACCTGACATAGCGTAATTTTGATGATTCAGAAGGTATTTCATCAAGAATTTTCCGGTGCTTTGTATCTAATTTTGATTGATAGTAAATTATTGATCGCGGATAGTTGTTGAATTCGTTGTACAATTCAACAATCTTTTCAAGTGCCTGTATGCCATCCATGTCTAAATTTCTGAAATAGTCATTCATGGTATTCCATGTCATCTTGTCAGTATCCGAAATGATATTTGCGTTTGCTATACTGGCAATAATTCCATTAAGACGGTCTTTATGTGTCCTGGTAATTTCCACAATATGATTGATGCACATTTCGGGGTCAAATTCCATAACCTCGCCTAAATAGTCATCCTGATGCATACTTTCAACTTTTTCAGCTTTGCGTTGCAACTTCTGTGAAAAATATGAAGCATGCTTTCGGGGTGTGCGCATGATTTTTACTATTTCTATTTTTCTTTCGGCTCTATTATATCGTAACCCATACATATTGCCGTATTTATCAATATACCGGTTAGCTAAATCAAAAGTACTGATTTTGGATGTATCTATTTCTGATATATCGTCTATGCGGATAAATTTAGTCTTCATCAGTGTTTAAACCTGTGTCAGTATTTCCTCAGGTAATAGTTCATTAAAGCGTATAGCAACGTAACTATCGCCCTTAACTTTCTTTGCTGCATACCGCTGTGCAACTTCGGAAGGGTTATTTTGAATCATTCCTGTGCGTACAATTTCACCTGTTAATTCCAGTTTAGTTCTATTGATTTTGAAATACAGTTTCATTGGCATCTGAACACTGACTCGGCAGTTACATACCATAAATGCGCCGGATGAGCTGATGTTTAGAATATATCCTTTTGATCTTATTGTTGGTTTCTGACTTGTTGTAACTTTTTCAGGATCACCTTCAAAATAATCAAATTTGACCTTGATGTTGCATTCCTTGCGTGGATGTTTACGTTTTTCTGTCATGGCATTTTCCTGTATAATAAAAATTTTTTTATTTTTTCTTTACAGAACACAAAACTGTTACTATAGTAACTTCTATGTTTTGTCAAGAATTGTTTTTTTTGATGTCAATTTTGATTACATTGTTACAAATTCTTGACAGGTATTAGTAATTGCTGTTTATGGCTTACGATATAATGGATACTATCTGTTTAGAGGATATATGAAAGACAAAAAAACCAAATTTATTTTTGTTACCGGTGGCGTATGTTCTTCATTGGGCAAAGGTATATCTACAGCTTCATTGGGGCTGTTACTTGAAGGACATGGGTATAAGCTTTCTATCATAAAGATGGATCCGTATATTAACATTGATCCCGGTACTATGAGTCCGTTCCAGCATGGTGAAGTATATGTTACTGAGGATGGTGCTGAAACAGATTTAGACTTAGGATATTATGAGCGCCTGACTAACGCTAAGCTTACCCGCAAAAATTCTGTATCCACCGGCCAGATATACTATGAGGTGATCATGCGTGAACGCCGTGGGGACTATTTGGGCAGGACAGTACAGGTTATTCCCCATATCACCAACGAAATTAAAAAGCGAATTTATGATGTTGCAAATGAAGATGACCTTGATTTTTTGCTTGTTGAGATTGGTGGAACGGTTGGTGATATTGAATCAATTCCTTTTTTAGAAGCAATACGGCAAATACGACAGGAATTAGGCAAAACAAGAGTGCTCAATGTTCATCTGACGCTGGTGCCAACAATAACAGTGGCTGGTGAGCAAAAGACAAAGCCAACCCAGCATTCAGTAAAAGAACTTATGGAATTAGGTATATTGCCAGATATACTTCTATGCCGTTCATCACGGCCGCTTACTGATGATTTGAAAGGCAAAATAGCATTATTCTGTAATGTGTCGGAACGAAATGTTATCTCGGCTGTTGATATAAGTCATTCCATTTATGAAATTCCTTATATGTTGCATGACAATAAATATGACGAGGTGGTGCTGGAGCATTTTGGTCTTCCGGTAAAACCACTGCATCTTCCCGAATGGGATACATTTATTAAATCCCTGATGAATCCAAAGAAAAAAGTCACGATTGCTGTTGTAGGGAAATATATTTCACTGCAGGATTCCTACCGCTCAATCTATGAAGCGCTTACTCATGGTGCTGTTGCCAATAATGCAGAACTTGAAATTGTACGGGTAGAATCTGAAGAGATTGAACGCAAATTCATGGGCAAACTGGATGAACTTTTTAAAGGGGTTAACGGCATATTAATACCTGGTGGTTTTGGGAATAGAGGTATTGAAGGCAAGATAGCAACTATTGAATATGCACGTGTTAATAAGATTCCGCTGTTTGGCATTTGCCTGGGATTACAATGCGCTGTTATTGAGTTTGCCCGCCATGTATGTGGTATGGAAAACGCAAATTCCACCGAATTTGACCCCACAACACCATATCCTGTTATTTCACTTCTGGAAGAGCAGGAACTTGTGGATAAATTAGGAGGAACCATGCGGTTGGGGGCATATGTATGTGTATTTAAGGATGGTTCAAAAATTAAATCAATTTACAATGCCAATTCTGCAATGGAACGCCACAGACACCGATTTGAGTTTACCCTTAAATATAAGCAGGTATTTGAGGATAATGGTATGGTGCTGTCGGGCTTCCATCCTGAAAATAATCTGGTTGAAACCATTGAATACCGGGATCATCCATGGTTCATCTGTACTCAATTTCATCCTGAATTCAAGTCAAAGCCTGTAAAGCCACATCCTTTATTTAAGGATTTTATTAGGGCTTCGCTGGAAAATATCAGGCAATAATGCAATTTAAATGGACAATTGGGTTGAAATTTTTGTATATTTATGTAAGAATGTGGTGTAGTCAGGAACATCTGAATTGAGGAAGATTGTTGCGAGGGAGTGAATGGCTTTCTTAAAGCTTGATGTGGTACAAACCCAGCGTTTACGCCTTACCCAGAGTCTTAGACAATCCTTAGACTTATTACAAATACCTACACTTGAACTAGAGGAAATATTATTACAGGAACTGGAAGAAAATCCTGTTCTGGAGTGTGACGATACACTTAATGATGGATTTGAATCCCTGGATACTGTCGCTAAAAAGGAAATAGAAGGAACGGTTTCCCCAAAAGAAGATTTTACTCCCGAATATGAAAGCGAAGATACTCCCACTTTAGATTATGACAAAAAGAATGTAATGGAAATTGTTTCGCAGGCTGAAACATTGCAGGAGCATTTATTGGCTCAGGCAAGGATGTTGCAACTTGCACCTGATGAAATGACCATGCTTGAGGAGCTTATTACCAGCCTTGATGATAATGGTTTTTTGCCTGTTTCTATAAAGGATTTGCAAAAAGAATTAGGTGGCGATAGTTCAAAAATAGAAAAACTTCTCAATATAATACACTCACTGGATCCCGTTGGGTGTGGTGCTTCCACTGTTACTGATTCATTGTATATTCAGGCACAATACTTTTATCCTGATGATGTATTGTTGCAACAGATAATAAAGGATTATCTCCCATATATTCAGCGATATGAGTATGATAAAGTGGCTAAACAACTGAATATAAGCACGAAAGAAGTAAAAGAAAAAGCTATACTCCTTACCAGTTTGACACCATATCCGGGTGCACATTTTTTTACCCGTAAGCCATTGTATGTACGTCCTGATATTGAGGTTCATCTGATTGATGATGAAGTTGTTATCAACCTTCTTGATGAATGGATGCCCAAATTATATATTAATGCTCGTTACATTGAGATGCTGAAACAAAAAAAAGTTGATGAAAAAACAAGGGAATTTATACATGATAAAGTTACTGCAGCAAGGAATCTTATAAACAATATCAGCAGGCGGAATGAAACACTTCTTCTTGTTGCGTATGCAATAATGAACAGGCAGAAAGAGTTTTTACAAAAAGGACCTGGCTATTTAAAACCTTTAATTTATGCTGATTTAGAGTCCGATTTGGGATTTCATGAATCTACCATTGCCCGTGCTGTGGCCAATAAATATGCCCAGACCAGATGGGGTGTTTTTGAGTTTAAATATTTTTTTGTTAAAAAAATTCAATCCGTACATAATGAGGATACATCCTCTGATACTATTATGAAACGGATGAAAGAACTTATTAATAGTGAATCAAAACAAAATCCGTTAAGTGATGAGGAAATACTTGACATATTGAAGGCAGAGGGTATCCGTATTGCGCGCAGGACTATTGCAAAATACAGGGATATGTTATCTATCCCTGCATCACATATTCGTAAAAAATTATATTTAATGAAACATGAGGGTGACCATGAATCTAACAATTACAGGCAGAAATTTTGAAGTAAGCGATAGCATTCGTGAATATGCTGAAAAAAAGTTATCAAAGTTAACCAAGTATTTTCATCAGTTGATTGATATGCATGTATGGTTGCTGATAGAACGTCAGGACCATATAGCTGAAATTACTATTAATGGCGATGGCGTGCAGTTTTATGCTAAAGAAAAAGCTGGTGATATGTATTCTTCTATAGACCTCTTGCTTGACAAGATTGAACAGCAAATAGTACGATATAAAGAACGGCATTCAGGACATAAGGTTACGCCGTTAAGTGAGCTTGAAGATATAGCTACATTTACTGTCAAAGGTGAGCAGAGTTCCATAACAATACGGCAGGTGAGCAATAAACCGGTAGATGAAAAGGAAGCATATCTGCAAATGAAACTGGATGGCAGTGATTTTACTTTGTTTAAGAAGGGCGAGAAATCAATTAAAGATTCAGTTGACTATATGAATAAAAATTATGCTGCAATTTATAAAGATGGCAATGAGTACACAATGATTGAAATACCGTTTGAAATGATACAGGAAAATTCATTTAACCCGTCAAAGTTTAATGAATATACTCTTGAAATCAAGAATGATTCATCAGTAAATCCAGATATTAAATTTAAAAAGAAAAAATCATGTAATATTAAAATGATGGCAATCAATGATGCGGTTATCGAAATAACAAAAAATAACACTCCATTCATTGTATTTTTTAATACTGAAACTAACTATCTCAATATAATTTACAAACACGGCAAAAATTTAGAACTTCTGGTGCCGGCATTTTAATGGAACAATGAAAAAACAACTGCGCATCCGTGATATTTTAGAAAATACACAAAAGATTGACCTGCAGCTTACACTGATCACTGGCAGGGAAGGAATTGATAAGGCTATCACCGCTATTGAAATTAACCGGCCGGGTCTTACCCTGGCTGGTTTTTTTGATTATTTTGCCTATGACCGTATTCAGATTTTTGGATTAGGTGAAACAGCATATATCAAGCAGTTATCTCGTGAAAGGCGAGAGGAAATTTACAGTAAATTTTTTTCTTATAATATAGTTTGCTGTGTATATACCCATAATGAATATCCGGATGAGGTGTTTATTGAGTACGCTAAAAAGCACAGGGTTCCAACCTTTGTTACTCAACATCCAACAACCCGGTTTATAAGCTTGTTAAGCCATATCGTTGAGGCTGCATTTGCAGAGTCGGTAACTATACATGGTACATTAATTGATGTATTTGGCATAGGAATATTGCTTATAGGTAAAAGTGGGGTTGGGAAAAGTGAAACTGCCTTAGAGTTAATAGAAAGAGGGCACCGGTTGATTGCTGATGATCTGGTTGAGATAAAAAAAATTGATGAGTCCTTGTTAATGGGAAGCGGCTCTGAACTTATACGCCATCATATGGAGATACGGGGAATTGGAATATTGAATGTTCGTGATATATTTGGTATCAGATCAGTAAGGAACAGAAAGCGTATTGAGCTTGTGGCTGAATTACAGGAGTGGGATGCAAATACCCACTATGACAGGCTTGGTATAGAAGAACAGGTGTATACCATACTTGATATTGAAGTTCCCTATATTATTGTTCCAGTAAGGCCTGGAAGGAATATCCCGATAATTATAGAAACTGCAGCACTTAATCAACGGTTAAAAAAAATGGGCGTATTTTCCGCGCTGGAACTTGATAAAAAGATTCAGGAATGGATTGCAAGGGAGAATAACAACAAATGAAAGAAAAGAAGGTAAAGGTAAAAAGTGATGCTGGTGTCCATGCGCGTCCTGCATCAATACTGGTACGAGAAGCAATGAAATTCCCATGTGATATCTATATCATTAAAGGACAGATGGAAGCAAACGGAAAATCCATCATGTCCGTGCTGGGATTAGCTATAACCAAGGGAAGTTCTCTGATAATACGGGCTAATGGCGAAAAGGAAGAAGAAGCTGTGGATCGATTGTCAGCTCTTATTGAAAATGATTTTGCGGAGTTAGCCTCAAAATGAAAACCCATGGTATACATTGCATACTATGGCTATTGATTGCAGTTATACTGATATTGCAAAGCCCTCTTCACGCGCAAACAAAGAAAAAAGAAGTTCCTCCCCAGGAACTATCGCTTACTGATGATGAAATCAAGGTGCTTTTTGAAAAAAAGAAGGATCCACTTTTTGCTGGTATTCTTTCTTTTTATATGCCAGGTCTTGGGCAGTTTTATAGTGATGAAAAATTAAAAGGTGCTCTTTTCCTGGTAACAGAATATACCATAGTGATAGGATCACTTTTTTATTTTCTTGATTTTAATTTTAAAGCTGGAAGTGATTCTGGTTTTAATTTAGGAATTGATGCAAAGCGTACTGATTTAGGTGTTATCAGCACTCAGCGAAAGTATCTTTTTTATGCTACAGTTGCCACACTATCACTAATTCATATTTATAATATTATTGATGCAGTTCAAAGCGCTGGTTCCTTTAATAATTCATTACAGCAAAAGCGCCAGGAATTGATAAAAAAGTACCCACAAATAAACTTAGGATATAATAGTGATGGAGGTATGTATTTTGGGTTATCGTCTGGTTTCTAAGATAAGTTTAGTTGCAATTATCATACTATCCTTGTTTTCAATTGCATTTGCCCAGAAGGATAAACAAATACAACAAAACAAGCTATCTGCTGTACCGGGGAATGTTCCTCCTCCTATTCTTTTTGAAGAGCCTGAACGAAAAGACCCATTTATTGCGGGTGTGCTGTCCTGGTCATGGAGCGGATTGGGACAATTCTACACTCAAAATTATAAAAAGGGCTCAGCATTTTTGCTAGCTGATCTGGCTGAAAAAGGGTTGCTTGTATACATGTTATTTTATATTTCTGATAAGTATTCCAGTAGTGAGCAGGATGTAAACTGGCAGGATATCAGTAAGAAGGACCGGACTATTGTGGTGGGGCTACTCTTTTCAATCTTTTTTACCAGGGTGTTCTCGGTGATTGATGCTGTTGATTCAGCTCATGACTATAATAGATTGATTTATTATCCATACTGGAAAAGCAAACAGGGATTTAAAACTTCGTTTGAACCTGAAAACAAATCACTACATATAAGTGTATCGTATCCAGTGAATTTTAAATGAAAAAATTAATTATAACTATATTGTTGTTATTATATTCTATAACTATTTTTGCACAGGATATTACTTTTGGGAATGTTAATTTTAATTCCAATAATCTCAATGTATTTTTTTCGGTTACTGACGTTAAATCAAATGATATTGTTGAGGCATTAAAACGCGGGCTTGAAGGCCAGGTAGAATATACAGTCCAGATTGTTGAAGACCCTTTACTACCGCTGATGCCAAAGGAAATTATTAAATCTATTACAGTGAAGAAAAAAGTAAAATTTGATTTTTTTAATAAGTCCTATATAGTGACACAGGCAAAAGTTCCAATCTCCTTTTATAGTGATGAATCGCTTATCGATGAGCTATTTTTTAACAGACAGATAGTTATTGAAGATGGCTTCAAATACAGGAAATCAAATTATTTAGTACGTGTCCGTGTTACTTTCACTTCAGTTAAGTTATATTTTCCATTGAATATTATATTTAATTATGTTGTTGGCTTCTGGGATTTTGATACTGGATGGCAATATGGGCCAAAATTGGTTGGAATACCTTACTCTGAATAATATTCTATGATAGCAATTATTCCTGAAAACTATGGTATGAATAAAAAGCAATATTCCTGCACTGCCTCAGGTGGTCATAGTGTGCGTTAATATTTTGTTTGTAATTTATATTTAAGGAATAATTTGTGATACTATGATGTTATTGTCCATAAAAGATTATTTAAAAGAATATGTATCAAAGAAAAATATTAAAAATTCACTGATTTTTATTGGCACATTTTTTATATTTGCCACTATCATTGCTTTTCTTTTGCCTCCTCAAAGTGAAAATACTTCAGTTGGTGAAGGTTTTTTTGTCAATCTTGTCATGATTATACCACTGGCTGCTGCTGTATTTTTTATTTTAATATCATTTCGTTTACGGGTTCATCCTGAAGTTATTTACAGCAGCAGTATAAGGACTAAAATAGCATTAGCATTAATAGTTATTGCTACCGTTCCAACTATACCCATTATTGTCATTACCAATAATATAGTAAATTCAACTATTAATCAATTTTTTACTGAAAAAACTATTTCTGCGCTGGAAAAGTCTGTTGACCTTGCCAATCAAATGGTTCTTGAAACAGAAGAAAATCTGGTCAAGCAGTTGAATCAACTGAGATATGATTTAAACAATCATTATGTAAGTACAGAATATCTATTACATCCAGCTTTCATTCAGCGTTATATGTATACAAATACTTCGTTATTTGTAACACTTGTTGGATCAAAAGGCGTACTACAAAATAATGTTACATTACTGTATGCTGGTAACAATAATCCTGATATTGTATCCAATATTGTTACCTTTCTTCAACTTGCACATATTACGAGCCTGGTTCATTGCAGCAGATTATCTATATTCAATAACATATACTCAGTTGCTTACACACAATATGGCCCATACTGTATTGTAATGTACAGATTAATACCAAAAGATATGTTTGCAACTGCTGATTTTTTAAATACAGCATACAGTGAATATAAAAAGCAGGAATTTCTTAAGCCATATTTTCAGACAGGTATTGGCATAGCGTTGATTTTACTTTCACTGGGTATTATTTTGCTTGCTATCATCCTGAGCATCATGATATCGCAAAGTATAACACGACCGGTGCTTGAACTGGTTGAAGCTTCTGAAAAGATTGCAAAAGGTGATTTCCTGATAAATCTTACCAGAAAAGAACAGGATGAGATAGCTGTTTTATATGAATCATTTAATCAAATGGCCAAACAGCTTGATCATGGCAGGAAAATGATGTATCAGACACAGAAGTTACAGGCGTGGAGTGACATAGCAAGAAAACTAATACATGAGATAAAAAACCCTTTAACGCCAATTCGACTGTCAGCAGAAAGGCTTTACCGAAGGTATGAGGAAAATCACCCGGAATTTCCTATTATTGTAAAAGATGCAACCAATACTATTATTGAAGAAGTAAATATTTTGATGAACATGCTTTCTGAATTTTCAAAATTTGCCAGGTTACCGGAAATTAATCTGGTTAAAGAAAATATTAATACTATTCTTGAAGATTGTATTGCTATGTATGGAAACGATGCAATTTCATTTATTACTAATCTGGATACTAATCTTCCGCCTGTGATGTGTGATAAGGCATTATTACGCCAGGCTTTTCTAAATATTATTCAGAATTCAATTGAAGCAAAAGCAACCAAAATTACTATCACAAGTATGTATGATAAAGAAAAACAAGTACTATATATTCAGTTTAACGATAATGGTATAGGAATACCTGAAGAAAATCTATCTAAAGTTTTTGAACCAACATTTTCAACCAAAGAAAGCGGCATGGGTCTGGGGCTGGCTATAGTTGAAAAAATTATTATTGACCATAAATGGAATATAACCTGTGATTCAAAAGGTAAGGGTACACAATTTACGATTACCATACCCTTACAGTAAGATATTGTTCCCAAAGAAGCTTCTGTATTGTAGCGCAATCTATGTTTATTCTATTTTGAGGGATTATGGCAAAAATACTTGTTGTTGATGATGAAAAAAACATATTGAACACTATGAAAGCCATATTGCAGGATGAGGGCCATACGGTGTATGCTGTTGAAAATGGCAATGATGCGGTTCAATTTATCAAATCAAATGAGTGTGATGTCGTATTTCTTGATGTATGGCTTCCTGACATTGATGGATTGGAGGTACTCCAACGTATCAAGCAAACAAAGCCGGATGTAGCTGTTATCATGATTTCAGGACACGGGTCAATTGATATAGCAGTGAAGTCAACACGGTATGGTGCCTATGATTTTCTGGAAAAGCCACCTTCAATGGAGCGTGTCATAACCTCATTAAAGAATGCGCTGGAACAGATTGAATTAAAAAGAGAGAATATTCTATTAAAGAAAAATATTACATTAGAAGATGAGATGATTGGCAACTCACCTCCAATGCAGGAGGTTAAGCGGATCATTGATACAGCTGCGTCAACCAATGCCAGGGTTTTTATTACCGGTGAAAATGGCACAGGTAAGGAACTGGTTGCCCGTGCTATATACCGTAAATCAAAACGCAGCGATAAGCCTTTTATTAAAGTCAACTGCGCAGCAATACCCGATGAGCTTATTGAAAGTGAGCTGTTTGGACATGAAAAAGGCTCATTTACCGGAGCTGTTGCCCGCCGCTTGGGAAAATTTGAATTGGCTGATAAAGGAACAATATTCCTGGATGAAATATGTGATATGAGCCCCAGCGCGCAGGCCAAGGTGCTGCGTGTATTACAGGAACAACAGTTTGAGCGAGTGGGTGGTAATGATGTCATTACGGTTGATGTTCGTGTTATTGCCGCAACCAATGTGGATGTTAAAGAGGCCATTGAGCAGGGGCGCTTTCGTGAAGATCTGTACTATCGTCTTAATGTTATCCCCATCTTTGTACCGCCTCTTTCAGAACGCCGTGAAGATATTCCGTTGCTGGTTGATTACTTTCTGGAAAAATTTGCGCGCGAGCATGGTCTTGGCATCAAACAGATGAGCGATAGTGCCATGGAATTTTTAGTCAATTATTCATGGCCAGGTAATGTCAGAGAACTGAAGAATGTCATTGAACGGCTTACCATTATGGTGCCTTCTGAAGTTATACAGGCACAGGATGTTACCAAACATATTGAGTCCTATGATTATGAGGATACTATTGCCAAAGAAACATCCAGTTTGAAAAAAGCACGTGAACAATTTGAAAAAGAGTATATTATTAAAATGCTAAAGCAATATGATAAAAATATATCAGCCACAGCCAAAGCGTTGGGAATTGAGCGCACTAATCTCCACAGGAAAATTAGGCAGTATCATATTAATATTGACAGGTTATAGCACGCCAGTGTGTATTTTACTTTATTCTAAAACTTATCTACAGGCACTATCATGTACCATTTACTTAAAGAAGCAATCATGACTCATATACAGTATGACAGGCGAATCCCACTGGTACTGGCCTATACTGATGAAATTAGCTATTTTTCAAACAGGAAAAATGTTGTTGCACCTGTTGTATTGAGTACGCTTCAGGAAAAAGTACAGCAAATGGTAGCGCAATGCAATAAATGCAAGACCACAGAAAAGAATACAATCCATGGTGGTGATGCTTCGTCAGGAATCATGATACTATTGAATCCGCCATCCATGCTTTCGTCTGTTGAAAAGAAGGTGTTGCAGCCTGATGTTGATATAATGCTTGATAAGATGATGAAAGCTATTGGTGTTCATGTTCAATCCTGCTATATCACACACATGATTAAATGTGAAAGTCAAAGTCAACTTCCCGGTACCATGTTTTCACACTGCCAGAATCTTCTTGCAAAAGAAATAGAACTTGTAAAACCACAGATAATTATTGTTATGGGTGAAATGCGCCCCTTACAGAAGATTGTTAAGAACAGCAGTGGTATCCAGTGGTTTAACATTGAACACCCTATTACCCTGTTAAAAAACCCTGAATTAAAAAAGCCAGCATGGAATACATTGAAGCTTGTTAAAGCTGTGCTGGATGGGAAATAGATATGTTTGTAGATGTTGCTGTAGGATTCCCCATTGATGGTTTTTTTACATACAGCACCGATGATACCACCATAGCAAAAGGGATGCGAGTTGTAGTTCATTTTAAAAACCGTAAAACTACCGCGTATGTTGTTAATGTCCATGACAATCCCCCGGGTTTTGATGTGAAGCCCATCATCAAGGTGCTTGATACACAGCCCATCTTTGATGATCGCTTGCTTACGCTGGCACATTTTATTTCAAACCATTATGTGTGCTATTTTGGTGAGGCACTGGGTACTGCATTGCCTTCAGGAAAATCATATACTACACGCACAAAGCCGTTTACTTTTGGCGATAGTTCTAAAGAGGTAATACTTACTGAAGAGCAGGAACAAATATATAAAGCCATTCTTAACCAACCGCAGAAGGTACATTGCATTTATGGTATAACTGGCAGCGGTAAAACCGAAGTGTACATTGCCCTTGCAAAAAAGATGATACAGCAGGGGAGAGCTGTTTTGTATTTAGTGCCTGAGATTTCTATTTCCTCACAGATGTTTGACCGCCTTAAAGCAGTATTTGGAGACACACTGGTAATGTATCATAGCGGCATGAATCCAAACCAGCGGCTTGTCAGCTGGAAGCGCTTTTATACGGGTCAGGCAATGATTGCGGTGGGTACGCGTTCAGCAATTTTTATGCAGGCACCAACATTAGGTCTTATCATCATTGATGAAGAGCATGACAGCTCTTATAAAGAAAACAGCACGCCGCGCTACCATGCACGCACCGTCGCCTGGTACAGACACCGCCAGGAAGGTGCAATGCTGGTGTTGGGTTCAGCAACACCGTCACTTGAAACACTGTATGCAATACAGCGTAATAGTATAGTTCAGCACCAATTGCACAAGCGTTTTGGAACTGCCAGACTTCCTGAACTACAGATAGTTACCGTAAAGGCATCAAATGCACGCACTATATTTTCAAATACATTACTGTTTTCAATTAAAAAGGCAATTGAAGCAAAGCAGCAGGTAATACTGCTTTTGAACAGACGAGGTTTTGCTCCGGTGATGTTGTGTCAGGATTGCGGCACATCTGTCCAGTGCCCGCATTGCAGCATTAGTCTTACCCATCATAAACAAAAATTACTATGTCATTACTGCCACTATGAAACTGTTGTACCGGAACACTGTAATAACTGCGGTTCAAAAAATCTGGTTATGGTTGGCAGTGGTACCCAGCGTGTTGAAGAAGTTTTGCAAAAAATGTTTCCTGGAGCAACGTTAGTACGCCTTGATCAGGATTCAGCACGAAAGAAAAACTTTCTTCCCACTGTGGTCAATGATATGATGAATGGGAAAATTGACATTTTGCTGGGAACGCAGATGGTGGCAAAGGGATTTGATTTTCCCAATGTATCGCTGGTTGGTGTTATTCTGGCTGACATTGGGCTTTTACTTCCTGATTTCAGGGCGGTGGAGCGCACATTTGCATTGCTGGTACAGGTAGCAGGTCGTTCAGGACGTGGTGATATTCCCGGCAAAGTAATAGTACAGACATTTAATCCTGAAAATCCTTTATTTCACTATTTGAAGAACCACGATTATATTGGTTTTTGTCACAGGGAGCTTTCATTACGCAAAGCTTTACAGTACCCGCCATATGTTCGCTTAGCACGGCTTGTGGTCAGAGGTGCAAAAGAGGATATTGTGGCAAATGTTGCTGGTCAGTGCAGGGATATATTACAGGAACTATCGCCACAATTTCCTGACATAACAATACTTGGACCATCCCGGGCACCACTGTATAAAATAGCATCACAGTACCGGTATCATATTGTGTTGAAATCAAACAATGTTGAAAGGTTGAGTGGCATACTGGCTCAGTGTAAAAAGAAGATGAACCCGCAGGGAACATATTTGGAGATAGATATTGACCCATTGGATCTTTTGTGAAAAATAGAAGTGTTATGACATCACTGATGTCTAAAATTGGTACAATTAGATTATGACAATTTTTCTTCCAGAACAATTTTCTTGCCTGCAATAGTCAGATAAAAAATATCATCAGTTTCTTCAAGGCGGTCAAGAATAGTAAATGATGCGGAACGTTTGAATTTTGCAAGCATTGTGTTATTGCGTACATAGCAATACAGCTCTTTCCCTTTGCGAACATGTAGTGTGGAAACATCAAGCTCTTCTTCCTGACCGGTGCTAAGAGTCAGGATTACTGTTTCAAAATCAGCAAAACCTTTGAAACGGGCGCCGGTTACAAATATCGGAGCATCCTCAACCACTATGGGGTAGGTGAATTGTGCATAGTGTATTACATATGTCCCGTCTTTTGTAATGTTGATTGATTTATTGAAAAAATCTATAATACGCTGATTGGTGAAAGGTTGTCCATTGTGAAACCAGTTACCTTCTGCATCCAGCCTGATTTCGTCAATCTTTTCACCCTGCGCTAAAAGCTTTTTAATTTCTTCAGGAATTTCGGGGTATTGCATAGATACTATACCTTTATTCTATTTCAATGAAAGTTGCTTTTTGCATGCTTCCTTTGCATAACCATGGGCTGTCTCAAAACAAACCGTATGGCTTGCAATAACCACAGTGTACGGCACTGCAAGGGCAGCGCTTGTGCTGAGTGCTTCGACAAGCTCAGAAACCGCTTGTCGAAGGGAAGCAATCCTGATGCTGTAGAAGACAAGATTGCTTCGTCACTTCGTTCCTCGCAATGACAGAAGGGTAAAAGTCTTTGCAAAGAGGTGTCTTTTGGGACACCCCAAAAACAAAAAAATATTTCAATGAAAGTTCTTTTTCATATGCTTCCACTGCATACTTGTTGCTGGATGACAATCCAGCAAAAAAAATTATTTTAATGAAAGTTCTTTTTCATATGCTTCTACTGCTACTTTTCGGTTTAGCCGTATTTCTTCGTTGGTTGGGTCAAGCTCAGAAGCTTTTGTTAAATATTGCAGCGATTTTTTGTATTCACGTTTA
Organism: Spirochaetota bacterium; assembly: GCA_040756435.1. Classification (NCBI taxonomy): domain Bacteria; kingdom Pseudomonadati; phylum Spirochaetota; species Spirochaetota bacterium. Next base: position 27,457 of record JBFLZD010000009.1, read on the forward strand.
GCATAGTAGCAGCGACCTATATTATGATATGCCTGTGCAGTGATGGCATCATCACTGGAAGTTTCAAGTACCTGATAAAAAATCTCCAATGCCTTATCATATTTATGCTGATTATATGCAATAGTACCCATTGCAAGTAGCGCTTCGGGTTCATTGGGTGAAATAAGTAATGCTTTCTGGAGTGATTGCACAGCCTGTGCCTGCTGTTTTTCATCTTTTGCACTGGATAAAATAATACCAATATTTACATAGGCTTTTTTTGCATACTCATTGTTGCCATTTATTGCAATTACTCTGTTGAATGCTTCCAGTGCATAGTCATTTCTTCCTTTGTTGTAATAGAGCATGCCAAGGTTAAATTGGGCTTCCTGCAGATTGGGCCACAGACGTACCACTTTTATATATTCATCCAGCGCTAAGTCTAAATAACCTTTTTCATAATACAGGTCGGCAATGGCAAGCCGTGGTTTGGGATTGTCAGGATTATATTGTGCAGCGTCGTTAAATGCTGCAATGGCAAGCTCGGGTTTCCCGGCATGTTTATAGGTAATGCCCAGATTATACAGGGTGGAGCTGTCTTTAGGATCTATTGCCAGTGCCTTTTTATAGAAGCCTATTGCATCATCATAACGGTGCTGGTCATCACGGATATTGCCCATATTGGCATAAGCCACCCGGGCATTTTCTGAAACAGGCTCATATATGGTAATCTGCTTGTAATAATCAAAAGCAGTGTCTAAATCGCCTTTGCGGTAATATAATTCTGCTAATCGGGCAATGATGGCAACATTCCTATTTTGCACTGGCTGCAGGCGTTCAAGCACTGCAATACTTTCATCATAGCGTTCAAGTGATGCGTATGCTTCTGAAAGGCCTTCTAAAAGCTTTTCTTCATATACGCCAGATGATTCAGCTGCCTTAAATTCAGCTAACGCCTTTTCATACTGCTGGCGCTGTATATACACTATACCTAAGTTGTAGTGATTAACTGGCTCACTGGGGTCAAGCTGTATAGCCATGGTCAGATATTTTTCAGCCATTGCGTAGTCGCGCCTGGCGGTATAAAATGCTCCTAGACGGCCATAGGCTAATTTTGCAATATTTCCTGATGAATCAGCAGTTGCAGCCTTTTTAAAGTATTCCACTGCTGATAATTCATCACCGGTTTTCAGGAATGTTAGTGCTGTGTTATAGAGGGCTTGCGGATTATTGGGTGCAATGTCCAGTGCTTTTGTATAGCTTTTAACTGCATCAGGAAATCTGCCCATATCAAAAAGTATATTTCCTTTGAGTATCAATAAATCAGGATTGTTTTCATCAATGTCAATGGCTTTTTCCATAGTGGCCAGTGCATTGGGGTAATCTTTTTTGTGTCTGTAGGCAAGTGCTAAATTTTTTAAAATAGTGCTGTCTTTGGGTTTATATTTTAACGCTCGCAGGAATGTTTCAATGGCTTTATTGTAGTCGCCCCTGTCATCATGGATCATGCCAATATAGGTGAGGGCAATAGCCTTATCGCTATCAGGTGCATCGGATGCAACCACTTCATTGAATTCGTCTATGGCACTGGTGTAATTCTTTTTAAAATAATATGTTTTACCACGAAGTATGTGAGGGTTTTGCGATAGATCCTCGGGAATTAGCTTCTGGTCGCTTATGCCAGGTAGTAGTGTATTGTCCTGTGCAATGGTTTGTTTTTGATCAAGGAATGATGATGGTTTTTTTATAACAGTTACTATCGCCACAACCAATATGACAAAAAGAATGAGAGACAAAGCTGCAATTAATGGGTGATATTTTTTTGGTATTGATATGCTAAAACCTTTTTTTATGGATTTTTCATTTTCTATAGAAAAGATGCGCATGCCTTCCGGCTGATTTTCTTCAGGAATGATGGTAAATCGGTGTTTTTTTATAGGAGGCATGTTTCACCTCGTCTGAAGTTCATGTACCCGTATTGCATCAAGAATCCCGTTTATAAACTGGCCCGAGTTTTCACTTCCATAAATTTTCCCCAATTCAATCCCTTCATCAATAGTGACTGCATGGGGTATGGAATCTAAATATAACAGGGCATAGATTGAAATTCTCAATATGGACTTGTCAACAGGGTTTATGCGTTCAAATTTCCAGTTTTTTGAATATCGTTTTATCAGGTCATCAATAAAATCTAAATGATCTATAGTACCTTCAATTAAAGTTATGGCAAAGTCCCTGATATCTTCCGGGATTTCCTTATCTACCCATTGCAGGGAAATTAGCTCCTGTAATGGAGTACGAACTGTTTCGTACATGTACAGGGCCTGCATGGCATATTCACGGGCTTTTCTTCTATGACCCATTAGCTTATCTTTTTATACAGTTGTGCCATCTCAATGGCTGCCATTGCAGCGTCAAAGCCTTTGTTGCCTGACTTGGTTCCTGCTCGCTCAACAGCCTGCTCAATGGTATCGGTTGTAAGAACCCCATAGATAACCGGCACCTGCGATTGCAGCGATACAAGCGCAACACCCTTTGACACTTCTGCTGCCACATAGTCAAAATGTGGAGTAGCACCTCGTATAACTGCACCCAAGCAAATGACTGCATCATAACTGCCTTTGGTGGCTACTTTCATTGCCACAGGAGGAATTTCAAACGCACCGGGCACCCATATAACGGTTATGTTTTTTTCATCGGCATTGTGCCGTTGCAGGCAATCTAAAGCCCCGGATAAAAGCTTGTTGGTAATAAATTCATTGAAACGTGATACTATTAACGCAACCTTTAAACCGGATGCATCTAATTTTCCTTCAATTGTGTTCATAGTTAACCTGCTTGTATGTTAAATTTTAATTTAGGCGATAGTTCATACTAGTAAATCTAATACATGAAAAAGTTTGTTTCAATATATTCTATTCCGTCAAGTTATTTTTTAAAAACCAGCAGCGGTCATTATCATAACGACCTGACTCACATTGTCATCACTTGAGAAAATTTTGCTGATACCATGCGTCAGCCAGATAGGAAGTCCCCCGGGTCCCAGTATTCTGAATCCATAGCCGCTACCTGCAATTTTTTGTGATATAGGATTTATAATATAGGCATAATCGGCGTAAAGATTCATCCGTAAACGTTTAGCTATATTGAATCCGTACTGCATATTGCACAGGGCAAAAGACTCTACTCTGAACTGATCCACTGTAGTGCCATGTACCACATCTAACTTAGCATTGTCAATGGTTCCGCCAAAGCGTGGCTGGGATAAAAAGTCATTATCAATGCCACCTTTAATACGCATGCGTACAATGACATTTTGGCTGTTACCAAAAACTTTGCCAAAGGTTACTGTTGATGAATAAATAACAAAGGTTTTAGCTTCTTTGCCCATCTGAAGCTTGCCAGGTTCACCCCACGTGTCCCACTGACTTCGTATTCCATATCCAACCCAGTTCTGAAATGCAATGCCATTAAATAATTGATCAATTCCCTGTTCAGTATAGTGCTCAATATTCCAGTCAATGCGCGGGAAAAGATTATAGTGATTTTTTGGCATAATAAAATCAGGTGGTGTATCTCGCTCTACAAAGAAGTATTGCCGGGAATCAATTGTTAAGCCCAGTATGTTATAGAACGGCAAAGAAATTTTTACGGTAACTATCTCCGATGTGTAGTTTGTATAAAACAGGAGGTCTTCATTAAAGCGCTCCCCAAAAAATCCAAAGTTTGTGCCACTGGCATATAAAAATGATCCAATGAATGTTTCCTGCAAGGAAACATTATCCCATATAAATTTTTTCTGGGTGAATTTTGCAGTAGCTTTGAATCCAACCCAGGTAAAAGCAAAATCCGTATTTGAGTTAAAAATATTGTTTTTGTTATAAAGGATAGCAGGAGCAAAAATACTATTTTTGGATTCCAGTGGTATCTCACCCAGTAAAACTATAATAGTTGAGATATCTTCATGGGTAGCATCTTTCAGTTTATCAAAATCAGCTTGCTGGTATGTTTGTATTTGTTTTTTGTCTGTTATATCCTGTTCTGCCTCTTTTTTTTCTTTGTATAATGTTTGTTTGTCAATTGTCTCAATTGTTTTCTTTATAGTTTTGCCAACAGAGGATTTTTTTTCCTGGGGTTTGTCCTGCGCAAATAGAGTCATTGAAATACAAATGACTGAAGCTAACAGAATATATCGTATAGATTTTTCCACCATGAGTTCCTTAAATTTGTAATAATGTTATTGTATACAATACCTACGTTAGTTGTTCTTTCCATTTTGTATAAAAATTGTATACGCAATTCATACCGCAGTAAGTTTATATAGTATATTGTGATAATGTTGATCTAAGGCGATCAGCAATAACTTTCATCACATTTATAGCTATTGCAGGATTTGATTTCAAGGTTAATAAAAAATCATTGCGTTGTAAGGAAAGCAAAAGAGATTGTGTGGTGGTTTTCACAGTAGCGCTTCGGGGCTCCTTATCTATAATGGATAACTCACCAATACAATCTCCCATTCTGAGACGGGCTATCTCTTTCCCTTTTCTGGTAACACTGACTTCACCTTCCATAATAATGAAAAGTTCATCACCCGTTTGACCTTCTTTGATGAATTCAGTATTTTCAGGAAGCTTTTGTATGCGGGCAATCTGCATCAGATGGACAAGCTGGTCAACAGGTGTTTCTTTGAAAAGGGCATTTTGTTTTAGGAAGGTAAGTATTTGAATTGTCTGTGCCACGGAATCCTCCTTACTACTGTTGGGATTATTAATCAGGGAAATACAATAGTCAAGCTGTTTTGACAGTACTGGTATACATGAACGCAGATATTTGCAATTTTTAATAAAAAGAGGCAATGGAGCAGGTGCAACTTCCCTGGCAGAATACGTTTCAAGTAACGCTACCTTTTTGCCTTTTTGCGTTAGAGTCAAAAATTCAATAATATAATTTTCAATTTCTATATCTTTAAGAAGAAGATTTGATTCGTATGCAATATCAATATGTACTCCAGTAGACAGTGCCAGCGCTTTTATAAGCAAATTCTTTTCATAGAGTATTGCATCATTAAATATAATTGTAAGAAAGTCTTTAAATAATTTATCAATAGGTGTTGCTTTAATGGTGGCACAGCACTGATATAGCTGGTGAATGCGTGCAATGGAAGCATTAATAAAAAGTGGTAGATTTTCCTCTGGTACCACATTCAATGCAATAAATACATTCAGATAGTTTGCCTTGTTATGGTAGGGCCGTTTCTGAATGATTCGGTTTTCCAGAATTGAATAGTTGGTTTCAGGACTGAATAGTGAAGAAAGCATTTCAACAGGTAGATCAAAGCGATAATCACAAAGCAAAAACCTTATCTCAGGATGTATCCGTGCTTTGGTCAGGAAATGCTGCAGGTTATGCAGAGGTGCATGTTTAAAGCGATACAGTATTCGTATAACCTGAGATTGAGTAAGCATGTTAGCATGAAGGATAATAAATTGAAATAGGCAAAGATTACCGCTGGCCAGTGCTAAACGATAGAGCATGCTGATGTATAATTGGGGTTTGCTAACAGAACAAAGCATGAGAAACTCCATGTCAGATTTTTCTTTGCCCTGCATAATGCATTGTTCAAGCTCATGGAATCTGTTGGTGATGAATGCTTCATTGTATGCACTGTCATTTGTCAGCAAAGAGTAAATCAAAGGTTCAATTGGAAGCAGCGGTTTAGATTGCAGCAAAATTTCCTTACGGGTAACTATCGCACATTGTGACAGGAAACGATAGGCATATACGCGTACCAGTGGGTTTTCATCATTTACTGCTTTTTTACTTATTTCAATGGCACGTTCTTCAGGTGCTTCGTATATAATAGATAGCAAATGTATCTTGGTGTTTTCAGATAGCAAATCATAATACTGGATAATCATGGGAAACAGTTCTGCTGACATACCTTGCTGCAGCAGAGTATCAATAAATTCAGATTTATTTTCTATATTTGGGTTTTTTGCAATCTCAATGATATCGCTGCCGGTTATATGTAAGGTTTTTGGTAGCTGTGGTTGCAATTTGAAATAGATTGCTTCTTTATACAGGGCATTCTGTTTTATGGTGATAGCTACAAATAATAATCCCACTGCAAATGCTATGATGAATACAATTTGTAATGAAAGCGTTGCGTATAATGAAAGCAAAAATCCACCTGCTATCATGCCAAGGGGGCTGACGATGCTGTTAATGATTGATCGTGCCTGATTTACTCTGTCGGGAGGTTGTATGGATAGCATTATGTTGCTCACAGGCTGGCGAATAAAGAAGCTCATATTTTTTCTGAAAAAACGCAATGCTACAGCAGCAAGTAATGTGGGTGATAATACTGCATACATGATAATCAAGCAGTATGATGATGGATAGAGCAGATTGGCAGTTGGAATACTCAATTTTTTAATGATGCGTGATGTAACAAAAAGTTGCATGGCTACCGTTATGAAATCGGTTATAAATGTATATCTGCTTATAAAAACAGCCAGTTGTCCCTGTGAAGGATATATGTGTGTGGCGATACGTGCAAAAAAATACTCTGTGTGCTGGTTGGCAATTGCCATAGTAAATACTGCAACAGCGCTTACAATAAACATGCGGCTTGAAAATAGAGTAGAAAGTTTGTCCATAAATGTGTGTTTGTAATAACTGCGCGTGCTTGTATTGATTTTTGTAGTTGCAAAAAATGGGATAAGTATCATAATTCCGGCAGCAAGCCATATATATGCAGCATAGTGAATGAAAAGTGTACTGTACAGGGAAATTATAATGGTGATAATTATTCCACCTAATTTGGAACCAGCCATTAAAAACGGGAATATCCGTTTGGAACTTTGCAGGGTAAGGAACTGAAATGAAAAATTAATGAAATGAGCATCTAAATAAAATGTTGCAATATAATTTCCAATAAAAAGATACAGAGGGTCATGGAGTGCCCAGCTTGAAGGAAGCAAAGTGCTTCCGGGTATACAGCAAAATAGCATAATGAGCAGAACATATGCCCGCTTTAAAGAAAATAATTCAAGGAAATAGGTGTAGATAAATCCAGAAAGAAATAATACAATACCATTGATTGCAAAAAATTTGGATAGCCCTGCTGCTCCGTATGTTTGTAAAAATAGTGATTCGGTATACACCTGACCGGTTGCAAAGAAGATTCCTGAGAACAGGTAAAGAAAGAAAAGCGGGATGGTGAATGATACTTCCTCACTGCGCAGTGAAAATATTTTCCATCCCGCTTCTTTTATATTCATAATAAAGATGAAGTCCCATAGCTCCTTTGATTGTATTATCGGAACTATCGAACATAAAAATTACTTGCTCATTGCTGCCTGAACAAACTCTAATGTTTTGCGTACATTATCATCAAAGAAACATTGCAATCCTTTTGTCCAGCTTCCGTCTTTAAGGTCTTTGCGTATTCTGTCAGCAGTTTCCTGGCGTATGCATAATTTAAGTGGTGTAAATGCATTGCCGGGATTGTTTTTCCATAGATTAATAAGTTCCTTTGCCCTGCTTATCAGCTTATCCTCTTCAACAAGTTCGTCAATAAGGCCTAATTGTAACGCCTGTTCAGGACCAAACATATTACCAAAATACATGATGTCTCTAAACTTTTTGTCACTGTCGAGGCCAAAGCGTACCACATTCCACTGAGCAACAGAAAGAGGCAGGCCAATCTTGATTTCGCTCATGCCCATCTTGATTTTTGGATGGTTTTTCATAATACGATAATCACAGGCCATTGCAAAAATCATGCCGCCGGCAACAGTGTGACCATTTAATGCTGCAATAACCGGCTTTTCAAACATAAAGAGTTCCAGTAAAATTTCTTCTTCAACTTCAAAAAATTTAACCACTTCATTGACATCCTTAAAGCTCAAAAACATTGGCAGGCTGAAACCGGATGAAAATGTTTTCCCTTCACCGGTTAAAATAACACCTTTGATTGAAGTATCAGCTGCTGCTTCTTTAAGATAATTGCGAAGGTCATTTAGCACTGTGTCGGTGAGTGCGTTCATTTTGCCATCATTCAATGTAAGAATGTAGACATTATCTTCTACTCTTTTTTGCAACATACCATGCCCCCATTACGTGTAAAAAAATTTAACTATATATGTACACAATATTGTACAAGCGTAAAAGTTGTAAAGAAGAAATTTTTAGAAAAATACTCTTGACCTTTTTATAGTGCCTGTACGTGCTATTGTCATTGTTAGGTATAATAGTTAGGGATTGAAAAAAGCAGATGCCTTAACACGAAAATAATAGAATTTGTTTTTCTCCATACTATACTGGTGTGGATAGCATCATATGATTAATGCAAATTCTGGATCAAGCTTGGGATATATTAATAAGAACTATGTATTTTGGAGGACATAATGCAAGACATTACCTGGATACCATTTGATATTGCCACGCAATATATGATTGATGTGTTTACCAGCATAGGTGTACCAGAAGAAGATGCTGCAATCTGTGCTGATGTGCTGATTACCGCCGATAAGTTTGGCATTGATTCGCATGGGGTAAATCGATTAAAACCAATATATTATGATCGTATTAAAATAGGCATTCAGAAACCGGTTACACACTTTGAAATCATTAAGGAAGGCCCAACCACGGCAGTAGTGGATGGACATGATGGCATGGGACAGGTTATAGCCTATAGGTCAATGCAAATGGCTATCGACAAGGCAAAAAAGTATGGCTTAGGGATGGTTGCTGTGCGCAATTCCACACATTATGGCATTGCTGGCTACTATGCAAAGATGGCGGCTGATAATAATATGATAGGAATAACCGGAACCAATGCCAGACCGTCGGTTGCGCCAACCTTTGGAGTGGAAAATATGCTGGGTACAAATCCATTGACCTTTGGCATACCCACTGATGAAGAGTTCCCGTTTTTGCTTGATTGCGCTACCAGTTTGAGCCAGCGGGGCAAGGTTGAAGTGTATGCACGGCTTGGGAAATCCCTTCCTCCGGGATGGGTTATTGACCACGAGGGAAATACCTGTACGGACCCACACCAGGTGCTGGATGGCCTTATCAAGGGTACTATGGCTCTGACCCCACTTGGAGGCATTGGCGAAGAGGGTGCTGGTTACAAAGGGTATGGATACTGTACGGTGGTGGAAATTTTATCAGCTGCATTACAGGCAGGCAGCTATTTAAAGATGCTCTCTGGCTTTGATACTGCGGGGAGGAAGGTGCCGTATCATTTGGGCCACTTTTTTATAGCCATTGATATTGAAGCTTTTACAGATATTAATTCGTTTAAAGCAGTTACCGGAGATATATTGCGCCAGCTACGCAATTCGCGCAAGATGCCCGGGCAGGATAGAATTTATACTGCCGGTGAAAAGGAATATCTTGTGTATTTAGAGCGCAGAGATAAGGGGGTACCGGTTAACAGGGAAGTAATGAGGGAGCTTATTACGATGCGCGATGAGCAGGGTATTACAGGATATGAAATTCTGAAGTTGGTATGATTTCTGCACGACAAATGGAATATAGTTTATGAACAAAATACAGGGTAATGTGCACTTAAAGTTACGAGTATGACAGGGAACGCAAAGTTTGAAAAAATAAAAAATTTTTTAAATTTTTTTATCATAAAGCGTTTTATATAGATAGCAAAATAGTGGAATGCTCAATATATGATTGACTTTTCATTATTGATGTGTTACAATTTTAAAATGGAAGGAGATAAAAAATGGGAATGCATCTTTCGGCTGATCTATACGACATTTTTGAAGATGTTTTTAAGGGTAAGGAAAAGGCAAAAAAAGTAATGAATGGCCTTGAAGAGGTGATTGTGACTACAGTGCATGACAGCTGGTATAGAACAAAAGAAGAGCTTAAAATGGAAGTATTCAGTCATTTTGCCACAAAAGAGAATCTGGAAAGCCTTCGTATTGAGTTACTTGGAAAGATGGAGAAAGACAAGGCCGAGCTATTGGGGATCATCAATCAGAATAAAGAAGAGCTTTTGGGCATAATGAAGCAAGACAAGGCTGAACTTACAGGGAAAATTGATGCGTTATATCAAAAGACTGAGAGAGATAAAGCTGAACTTACAGGGAAAATTGATGCGTTATTTGAAAAGACTGAGAGAGATAAAGCTGAACTTACAGGGAAAATTGATGCGTTATATCAAAAGACTGAAAAGGACAAGGCTGAGTTTATATTAAGGATAGAAAGGCTGGATAAAAAGTTCAGTATATATTTTGCAGTGCTATTATTTGCCATTATATTCCTGAATCAGAGTGCATTAGAATTCATTGCCAAAATGATAGGAATAGTGCGGTGAAAATGCTCTGAAATTACTGAAGTATAAAAGTAAATATATTCAAAGGAATACCCCATGGGCAATGAAAATGATTTTCCTCAGGAAATAACTTTTAAAGTTATATGCAAAAATTTTCCGTACATAAGGGATATCCTTTATAACACCTGTGGAGAACATGCTCAGGCCATATCTATAACCCAAAAAGAAAGCAGTCGCAATACGTTTATTTCCTATACAATTACGGCAACATTCAGCACATCAGAACATATAGATAGATTGTGCAACGCTATTGCTCACATTGAAGGTTTTATCACAATGTTTTAGGCATTTTTTCCAGCAATAGCTCCAGTACTCCATGCAAACTGAAGATTATATCCACCACTGTCACCATCTACATCTAATAGTTCTCCTGTAATAAAAAGTCCTTTGTGCAATGTTGATTCCATCGTTGCACAGTTAATCTCACTTACATTAATACCACCAGCAGCTACCACTGCCTCAGTAAATGGGCGCGGCTTTCCCGGATACAGTGTTGCATGGGTAAATGCCTGAACGATTATATCAATATCGTTGAGTGATTCAATTGCAGGCCATTCATACGGAATACCTGCCATAGATAAAAACACACGGGGCATTTTATTGTTCATTATCCCATACAGGGCAAATTCAAGTGATTTATTTGGTTGAGAAAGCAACATTTTAAAGTGATCACACAATGCAGAGTAATCATAATAGGGAAAGATGTTACACTGGATGGTTACATCCTTTCCCTGAAGCAGTGCCGCATTGACAGTGCGTGAGATTGCAAGCGCAGCAGGGCCAGATATGCCATACGCAGTAAATAGCACTTCATCGGTTACTTGCTGTACAATGATGGTGTCAATTACCACACTCAATGTGCAGTCCCAGCGTATTCCCTGTAACGTATGAAGCTGTTTGTTGACAATGTTTAGGGGCAGTATTGCCGGGAATGGCTCAATGATGGTATGCCCTAATGACCGAGCAAGTTCATAGCCATCTTTTGAAGCACCCAGTGATCCGTAGGCGCAACTGCCGCAGGCAAGTATAACTTTATGGAAGAAATGTTCTTCTTTACCTGCAGTGGTTACCTTAAAACCGTGATGTACAGGCTGTATTGATTCAATTTTTCGTGAAAGATGTATTTGAACATTATTGTGCGATAGTTCATGTTCAAAAACTTTCACCACCGTGGAAGCTTGCAGTGATGCAGGATACACCTTGCCATTTTCCAGTGTGGTTGTTATAATGCCAATAGAATGAAAGAAATTAAGCGTGTCCTGTAATGAAAAGCTCTGCAGCACTGTGGTAACAAACTGAATATCACCGGAGTGATAATGCTCTGACCCCATATTCATGTTAGTCAGGTTACATCTGCCGTTACCGGTTGCTGCTACCTTGCGGCCAATCTTATTCTGTTTTTCAAATATATGGACTTCGTTATGCTTATTGAGTGAAGCAAAATACGCAGCAATAAGCCCTGAAGCGCCTGCGCCAATAATTCCTACTTTTTGTTTCATGTACGTGCTGTTCTGCAACTCAATAGTATTGAGCCAACCATGCTAATAATATGTATAAACATAGACCTAAGTACAATGAGTGTATCAGGCAATAGTTTTTTCATAAATAACTATCTCCACGGAATAAGTGACACAGTTGTAATAGTGGATATAATAGCACTAAAAATCAATGTTTTTTATTCAATAAATAGTTAAACCACCATGCCTGCATCAAGAACTCCGGTTGCTTTGCCTTTGTCCACTACTTTTTTACCATTTATGAACACATAGTCAATACCTGATGGCCGTTTGTTGGTCTGGGTTAAGGTGTTATTGTCTTTGACATTTTTCCAGTCAACTATGGTAATGTCGGCCATATATCCTTCTTTCAGGTAGCCGCGTTTTTTTAACATAAAACGGTCAGCAATAGCACCAGTCATTTTCCGGATTAAATCCTGGGGCTTAAGTAGCTTGTAATCACGTGCTATTTCAAAAAAGCGAGGATAGTTGCCAAACGCAGCCGGATTCTGTGCCCCCTGTGAATATGGTGTAGCATCGGTCATAAACAGTGATGCGCGATGCTTCATGAGATCCAGTATATTCTGAAAACTGGAATAACGGTGATTGAGTACCCGTGCACGGCCGTTGGATTTCTTTGCAAAATCAATGAAATTTTCATATTGACTCATGCCACGTTCTTTTGCAATGTCTTTTAAAAATTTACCATTGTATTTAGCAAGCTCAGGATTGTTGGCATTAATAATCTGAATATCGTTATAGCCAAAACCAAGCAATGCAACTATCAATTCTAACTGAGCGCGGAGTTTAAGAAGAGCCACCTTATCTTCATATATCTGTGGTGTTTGGGCCAAAAATGAACTTGGGAAAAATACATTAATGACCGATGTGCCACAATGGTATGCATAGGTATCAAACATGACATCCATCCCTGAGTTTATTGCTTTGTCAATAATGGCAAGTGCATCAGGGCAGTTTTTCCATGTCTTGGTGCCTACAAAAATGAGGTGCGATAGCTCTAAGCGAACATCTGTTTGCTTTGCAATGTCAAGCATCTCATTGATTGCAATGATATTATGTGGTGTACCAAAAGGCTTTAGCGGATATGTTGCCGAAAGTGCTGAATACGCTTTCATGTGACAGGTAACTATTTTGTCTTTTTTCTTTACAAGTTTACAGATTTCTGCTATTTCATCGTTGGTTGCAAAAATTCCCGGTTCATATTGCAGTCCAAACGAAACGCCATATGCACCTTCATCCATTGCTTGTTCTAACAGATACAGCATTGTTTTCATCTCATCGTTTGATAAAGGCTTTGATTCATATCCTCTAAGTGACATGCGTGTTGTTCCGTGTCCAGCAAGGTTTACCATATTCATGGGAATGCCGTGACTTTTGCAATAGTCAAAGTACTTTTGCATTGAGGTAAGCGATATTGCGACCTGTTTTACAAAGTTGTCATTTTGCGTTGAACTATCGCCTCCAAAAAATCCTTTACCAATATTTTTAATCATTGAAAGGTATGTGCTTTTTGGTTTGAAGCCGGCAACACCATACCCGCAATTTCCAGTAACCGTTGTGGTGATCCCCTGTTCCATAAATGGATTTTTAAGCTCAGGATGTCCATCTAGCGGCAAAACCCAGTCTAAGTGTGAATGGCAGTCGATAAAGCCGGGTGATATGATTTTATCAGTGCAATCAATTGTTGTGCCTGTGAATTGGATATCTTTTGGTGTTACTATTTCGATAGTGTCATGGTGTATCATGACATCGCCGGTGTAAGGTGGGTTGCCACTTCCATCTATGATAAGGCCGTTTTTAAGCAAAATACGTGAAGGTGAGTAAGCAACTCCCATAACAGGTCGTTTTTCAGGTTTGTACGAAATCCAGTTAAGGTTCTTTGATGGTTGCTGTGGCACTTCATCAGAGCAGTGAAGCAGAGAGAGTGCAGAAAGTGATATGAGCAATGAAGATGTAGTGTATAGAAATTCTTTACGTGTTTGTTCATTTTCAAATATTGATTGGTCAAATTTCATGGCTTCCTCCAAACTGATGGGATAAAAGACTTTATTATAAATTAACGTAATAACTAAAGGTAATTATTTCAACACAATAATTTAAAAATCTAAATTTTCAACATATTTTAATATTTGTTCACAATTATACTACACAAAAAATTTTTTATAAACTACAGAAAATTTGGTTGACCGTTCAGTAGGTATGTATTACTGTATTACTGTAATACATAATAAATATGCATTATTAATTAAATGCATATATAAATTAATATTTAATATATGGAGGATTGAATGGCAAGGGGTGACAGAGTTGCAATTATTGATGGATGCCGTACGCCCTTTTTGCGTTCCGGCACCGAATATCGAGAAATGATGGCGTATGAAATCTGTCGTCATGCGGTTAAGGGTTTAATAGCAAAAACAGGTATTCCCAATGACCTGGTGGACCATGTTATTATGGGTGGTGTTGCAAATGATATTGCTACCACAAATGTTGCACGTGAGATTATGCTGGCTGCTGGGCTTCCCTACACAATACCTGCATATACCTGTACTGTGGCGTGTATATCTGCTAATGCTGCTATTATCAGTGGAGCCAATTTAATTGTGAACGGCAATGCGGAGTGTATTGTTGCGGGAGGTGTTGAGACTTTTTCAGATCCTGATATAAAAATATCTAAAAACTATCGCCGATTTATTTTGGACCTCACCATGTTCAAGCGCCCAAAAAGTATCATTGGCAAATTGAAATTATTAAAAGGCATGAGCTTTAAGGATTTTATTGTGCCTGAGCAGCCTGCAATTGGTGAGTTTTCTACAAAAATGCGCATGGGGGATACTGCAGACAGGCTGGCAAAGCGATTAGGTATAAGTCAGCGTGAACAGGATGAATTTGCAGCACTATCGCATAACCGTGCAGCAGCTGCATGGGAAAAGGGGGTCTTAAAAAAAGAAGTAATACCGGTTGTGACCCCTCAGGGCAAACTTGTGGAAAAAGACAATGGTTTCCGTAAGGATACAACCCCGGAAAAATTAGCAAAATTAAAACCTGCCTTTGACAGGCGATATGGCACGGTAACCGCAGGCAATTCATCATTTTTGACTGATGGTGGGGCAGCGGTTCTTCTTATGAGTGAAACAATGGCAAAAAAGATGGGGATAAAACCCCTGGCATATATCAAGTCATATGCTTTCACTGCACAAGACCTGTGGGAGGAGCTTCTGCTAGGTCCTTCTTTTGCGATACCAAAAGCGTTAGCAATGGGTAAACTTAAGTTTAAAGATATTGGCGTATGGGAAATTCATGAAGCTTTTGGCGCACAGATGATTGGTGTTATTAAAACACTTGCATCATCTTCTTTTTGCAGAGATAGGCTGGGATTGCCCGGCAAATTGGGTGAAATCCCCATTGATGCACTCAATGTATATGGCGGTTCGCTTTCATTGGGACATCCATTTGGTGCTACCGGGGCACGTCTTGTTACAACATGTGCCAACAGGTTGCGTGAAACCGGCAAACGATATGGTGTGGTTGCCGGGTGTGCAGCCGGTGCAGTGGGCAATGCCATCATATTAGAGCGTGCATAAAGGAGGAATGACCATGAACAATTTGCAGTTTTTAAAAACTGAAGTTATCAATGATGTGCTGGTGGTAAGCATTAATTGCCCCGGCAAGGTAAATAAAGTTTCCAGTGATCTTTTAAGTGAAATAGAAACAATAATTAACCAGACTCAAGGGAAACACTATAAAGGGATGGTAATACTCAGTGAAAAGCCGGACAACTTTGTTGTTGGTGCCGATATTGATGAATTAAAAGCAATGAAAACCGACGAAGAGATTAAACAATATATTTCTAAAGCAAATGATATTCTGTTTAAGTTAGAAAAACTTCCATTTCCTACTGTATCAATGATTAATGGCAACTGCCTGGGTGGTGGTGTGGAGCTTACGCTTGTCACTGATTACCGCATTGGTACTGATTCCCCTGAGACGGTGATGGGTTTGCCTGAAATTAAGTTAGGCCTTATTCCTGCAGCAGGTGGTACGCAGCGCCTTCCCCGCCTTATTGGCATACAAAATGCACTGCCACTCATTTTGCAGGGGGGTAATGTGCGGCCACGGCGGGCAAAGCGCCTGGGGCTTATTGATGAGATAGTTATACCATATGGTTTAAAAGAGATAGGAGTTAAAAAGGTATTACAGTTAAAAGGCAAGCGTAAAATAAAAAGAAAAAGGAAATTTATTGAATGGTTGCTTGAATCAAATCCGTTAGGCCGAAAGATTATATTTTCACAAGCGCGAAAGATGGTGATGAAGCAGACGCGGGGATTATATCCTGCAGCGCTTGCAGCTATAGATTCGGTTGAGTATGGCTACAAAACCAATGTTACCAAAGGTATAGCAAAAGATATAGAGCGTTTTGTGACTTTGGTGAAAAGTTATCAATCAAAATCACTGATGAATCTTTTCTTTGCAATGACCGATCTCAAGAAAAATCCTCTGGAGAAAAAAGCAAAGAATATTTCAAAATTAGCAGTGATAGGCACCGGCCTCATGGGTACAGGAATTGCTCAGGTCTCACTGCCGTTATGTGACACAGTGCTTGTCAAGGACACCGCACTTGATGCAGTTTCGCGGAGTATGGCGCAGATACGGAAGAGTTTAGAAAAACGAGCTCGCTCTGGAGCCATACGGGACTTTGATAAAGAAATATTGTGGGGCAAAATAGTGCCATGTGATGATTATGTGAATTTTAAGAATACCGACCTTGTCATTGAGGCAATATTTGAAGACCTGCAACTGAAACAGAACCTGGTAAAAGAGGTTGAATCAGTTACCAGTGAAAAAACAATTTTTGCATCAAATACATCAGCTATTCCTATTAGCCTTATTGCTAAAGCTTCAAAGCGGCCACAGAACATGATAGGCATGCATTATTTTTCGCCGGTTCCTGCAATGCCGCTTTTGGAAATCATTAAAACACCAAAGACAGCTGACTGGGTTGTGGCGACAGCTCTAAAATTTGGCATTGAGCAGGGGAAAACATGCATAGTGGTCAGAGATGGTCCTGGATTTTACACAACCAGGATACTTGCACCATATCTTAATGAAGCGGTGTTCCTGATTGAAGAAGGTGTCCCAATGAACGATATTGACCGTGCACTGCTACAGTTTGGCTATCCAATTGGCCCTGTTGCACTCATTGATGAGGTTGGTATTGATGTTGGTGCACATGTAGCAATTGAGCTGGGGCAGGAATTCAAGGCACGGGGTGCTGCACCGTCCAATGTATTGCCACTTTTATTCAGTAAGGGATTTAAAGGCAAAAAGAATAAGAAAGGGTTTTACGACTATAGCAAACCCAAAAAGAAAGGTATGCGTTTGCCTAACGAAGAAATCTACAAGGTTATAGGGAAGGTAACATGGCAGCATTTACCTGTGCAAGAAATTCAGGAGCGTGTAAGCCTCATGATGATTAATGAGGCAGCTTTATGTCTACAAGAGGGTATTATATCATCACCACGTGACGGTGATGTTGGTTCCATTTTAGGATTGGGTTTCCCGCCATTCAGAGGAGGGGTGTTCCGTCATATAGACCGGGAAGGTGTCAAGTCCATTGTTGATACCATGATGAAATATTATGATAAAGGAATGAAACGTTTTAGCCCGGCGCAGATACTTGTAGATATGGCAAAGAGTGGCAAACGCTTTTATAAAGATTAATTTAAGAGATGGGGGTTGGCTATGTATCCCGGACTAATGCAGGTATTTGCAGATCATGTGTCACAACAGCCTGAGATGGTAGTTTTCAGATATAAAGAACATGGAAAGTTTATTCCTATGAGCTATCGCCAGGCTTACGAAAAAGTTGAGGCGATAGCTTCTTGGCTTAAAGCTAAAGGTATTGGCAAAGGTGACAGGGTTGCAATATTATCAGAAAATTCAGTGTATTGGGCTCTAGTTGATTTAGCCATTATATCATTAGGTGCTATTTCAGTTGCTATCTATCCTACACTGACACCGCGCGATGTCCATTATATCATTCAGAATTCAGGCAGTTCCATTGTCTTTGTCCAGGATCTGATGCAGTTGGAGAAGGTTCTCAGTTATCAAAATATTGATGACATTACCTCAATAGTTGTAATGAATAATCAGTACAAAGGAGATAGCAATGTTGTAAATCTGCAAGATGTCATCCATTATACTGAAACAAAAATAAACATTTATGATACTGTACAGACCATTACTTCAGAGGATCCTATCTGTATTATCTACACCAGTGGCACCACCGGACCACCGAAAGGGGTGGTGCTTACACATGGAAACATAGCTTATGTTATCAATACTATTGCCGGCATGATTGGAGATGTGAGCGTTATTACGGAAAGTTTAAGTTTTCTGCCGCTGTCGCATGCACTGGAGCGTATTGCAGGATTGTTCTTTGGTGTGTATTTAGGAAAAACGGTGGCGTTTGCGGAATCACTCAATACTATACTAGTTGACATGCAGGAAGTCAAGCCCACTCATGCTATTGCAGTCCCGCGTGTATTTGAAAAAATATTTGAGCGTGTGGTTCAGATGGCTGAAAAAAGCCCCGTAAAAAGGAAGATATTCTGGTGGAGCGTTAAGGTTGGCAGAGAATGGAGTGAAATTGTATCTAATAAACAAAAGCTGACGATACTTTTGAAAGTAAAGTATGCTATTGCCAATCACCTTATTTTTAAAAAGATAACCAGAGCAACCGGTGGCAGACTGAAATATTTTGTTTCTGGTGGGGCGCCGCTTTCAAAACAGATAGCCGAATTTTTCCATGCTGCAAATATTCTGGTACTGGAAGGATGGGGCGCTACGGAAGTATCAGCACCTGCAACATGGAACAGCCCACATGCATTTAAATTTGGATCAGTAGGCAAGCCACTACCTGGTGTTGAAGTGGTGGTGGCTGATGATGGGGAACTGCTGGTCCGCGGTCCCATTGTTTTTAAAGAATACTGGGGCAGACCTGAAGCTACTGCTGAAGCTAAAGACAGTGAAGGTTGGTATCATACCGGCGATATTGGATTTATTGATAAGGATGGATGGGTATACATCACAGATAGGAAAAAAGAACTCATTATAAACGCTGCTGGAAAAAATATTTCACCGCTTAATATTGAAAGTGTTATAAAGCAGTCACCGTATATTTCCAATGTGATGGTATATGGCGATAGAAGGAAATATATAACGGCACTGGTTAACATTGACAGGGACAATGTATTGCAGTATTGCAGGGAAAAAGGTCTTGATGTCAATGAAAAGACCGATTTACATACCCTGCCACTTGTCAATGAGCTTATTGGAAAGGAAATAGAGCGCTTGAATAAGGATTTAGCGCGCTTTGAGCAGGTGAAAAAGTTTACCATCATTCCTGAAGATTTTTCAGTTGAGAATGATATGCTGACCCCAACGCTGAAATTAAAGCGGAAAAACATAATATCACGGTATAAGGATGCCATAGATGCCATGTATGAGGGAGAATTATTGCTGGTTGAATAATTAAAGTAATATTGAGGTGCACATAAAGTTTACAAATCATCCTGAACTTGTTTCAGGACCAAGTTTTAAGGTGATATAAGTAAATTCCTATTTTCTATTTTCAAAGGAGAGTACAATGAAACGTTCCATACAATTTACTCAGGAACATGATATATTCAGGCAAACAGTGCGAAAATTTTTTGAAACAGAAGTCATGCCGCATTACGACAAATGGGAAGAAGAAGGTATAGTGCCACGACAGATGTGGAAGCGATGTGGTGAGTTGGGGTTACTTCTTCCCTGGCTTGATGAAAAGTATGGTGGGCCCGGTGGAGATTTTTTGTATTCGGTGATAGTGAGTGAGGAATTAGCTTATAGTGGTGCCAGTTCATTCATGATACCGTTACATAACGACATAGTGGCACCATACATCTATTCGTTTGGCACAGAAGAACAGAAGATGAAATATCTTCCAGGGTGTGCGTCTGGTGATATAATTCTGGCAGTGGCCATGACCGAGCCTGAGGCAGGTTCAGATTTAGCAGCAATGAAAACCAGTGCAACCCTGGATGGCGACAGCTGGGTACTCAATGGCCAGAAGACATTTATATCCAATGGCATATTAGCAGACCTTGTAGTAGTAGCAGCAAAATCGTCAAAAGAAGCACCACCCCATCAAGCTGTAAGCCTTTTTCTTGTGGAAAACGGTTCACCTGGATTTACAAAGGGGAAAGCAATAAAAAAGATAGGCTTAAAAGCACAGGACACAGCAGAGCTATTTTTTGATAACTGTCGCATACCAAAAGAAAATCTTTTAGGCCAGGAGGGATTAGGGTTTATTTACCTTATGCAAAAATTACAGCAGGAACGATTAGTATGTGCTTTAGCATCACAGGCAGCCATGGAAAAATGTTTAGCAATAACTATCGACTATGTAAAAGAACGCAAACTTTTTGGAAAACCATTGTCAAAATTCCAGAATACACAGTTTACTATAGCGGAAATGGCTTCGGAAATTGCTGTTGGCCGTAGTTTTATTGATGACCTGATACTGCATCACATTCAGGGTGAAGATGTTGTCAAAGAAACCTGCATGGCAAAGTACTGGATATGTGAAACAGCAAAGCGTGTTGCCGACCGTTGCTTGCAACTTTTTGGCGGTTATGGGTACTGTACTGAATATCCTGTGTCACGATTTTATGTTGATGCACGGATTCAGACAATCTATGCAGGAACATCCGAAGTGATGAAAATGATTGTCTCAAAAATGATGGGATTGTAATTTAGTAGTTGACATTCGTGATAAATTGTAGTGTAATCCTTGCGTTTTTCACAATATGTTCACAATTTTAAAATTGTTGAATTATGGAGGCCGTTATGAATCCAGTGATACGCAAGGGTTACACGTATATGGCGTGGCTTTTCATTGGTGTTGATACCGCTTTTTGGGGAACTATCTCCCTTTTTTCCTGGTTTGTAAGCCCAAAGGGTAACCTGGCGCACTTCTGCATGCAGAACTGGTCAAAAAATATACTCTGGTTTTGCGGCATTCGCTATCAGGTTGAAGGTCTTGAAAATATTTCTAAAGATAAAGTTCAGATATTTGCATCAAACCATCAGAGCTTTTTTGATGTATGGTTGCTCAGTGCTATTATACCAGTAAAGTTTGGCTGGACAGCAAAAAAGGAGCTTTTCAAGATCCCATTTATGGGATGGCACATGACGTTAAGTGGCTACATCCCTATTGACAGAAAAAACAGGGAGCGGGCAATTGAAAGCATGAAATTGGCTGCCATTAAAATACGGAAAGGTAATCGCATCATGATATTTCCTGAAGGTACACGCAGCCGCACAGGAGTATTACAGCCGTTTAAAAAAGGCTTGTTTTATTTATGCATTGAAACAGGAGTGCCGATAGTTCCTATTTATATACACGGTACCTATCAGCGGCTTAAACCTGAGTCAGGTGATATTAATCCCGGGAAGGTATATGTGCTTGTTGGCAAAGAGATGCCAACCAGTGATTATACCGTTGATACCATTGAGCAGGCAATGGAAGATTTACGCCAGAGAATTTTGGCTTTACAAAATGAGTGCTTGCAGCGATATGGTGAAGCGGTATAGGTGTATATTCTATTTTTCAGGAGATGCAGTGTATGGAAGATCTTAAAAAAGCATATCGTACCATCATGGATGACCATTTCCCTGATACCATGAGCATTACCTTTGGCAATCAAACACTTGTATATAGAAAGCGAACATGGAAGATTAATGATGAAGGGCAGCTCATTGAAAAGGGTTTACGCTACGGCGAAAATCCCGGGCAGGAAGCGGCATTATATGAGCTTGTCAATGGTAATCTTGTATTGGGCGATTGTGCGTTCATTACACCGGGGCATTCGCTGGTAAGCGGCATTGATGAATCAATGATGCTTCAGTTTGGAAAGCATCCTGGCAAGATTAATTTTACTGATATTGACAATGCACTCAATATATTAAAATACCTGATGAAAAAACCTGCAGCAGTTATTGTAAAACATAACAATCCCTGTGGCGTTGCGTATGGCTTAACAATTGCAGATGCATACAACAGGGCAAACAGGGCTGACCGCATAGCAGCATTTGGCGGCTGTGTTGCATTTAACAGAGCTGTCGACAAAGAGACTGCACAGCTTATTTCAGCTAATTATTTGGAAGTACTGGTTGCTCCTGATTTTGAGCCAGGGGTTATGGATATCCTTTCAAAGAAAAAAGACCTGCGTATAGTGCAGATAAAACGAATAGACAGACTGGAAGAATATAAAACCATGCGGTTTGTTGATTTCAAGTCGCTCATTGATGGCGGAATTATTGTGCAGCAATCGCCCATAAATATTGTTAATAAAAAGGAAGACTTGAAGCCTGCACAGGCGGAATATAAGGGTCAGCTGTACAAAATTGACAGGCTACCAACTGAAAAAGAATATGAAGATTTATTGTTTGGCTGGTTTGTGGAACAGGGTGTTACTTCTAATTCGGTATTATATGTCAAAGATGGTGTTACTGTAGGGATTGGTACTGGTGAACAGGACAGGGTAGGTGTTGCTGAAATTGCTGTTCAAAAGGCGTATACTAAATATGCTGATATACTCTGTTTTGATAAATATGGTATTTCATACTATCAGTTAGCACTTGAAGTTGAAAAAGGAATACGTAAAGAAGCTGATAAAATTGAGATAGATGAAGCAACAAAAGTAGCAAAAGGCGGGCTTATTGGTGCAAGTATGGTTTCGGATGCATTCTTTCCCTTCAGAGATGGTGTTGATGTGGGTATAAAACAGGGGATTACTGCAATTGTACAGCCTGGTGGCTCAATACGTGATTGGGAAAGCATTATGGCCTGTAATGAAGCAAATCCAAAAGTTGCAATGGTATTTACAGGGCAGAGAGCGTTTAAGCATTAACATAAAAAAGCAAAAGCGCATTATCTGCGCTTTTGCTCATATTCCTTCATATATTCTTCTATTAAACTGCCGGTTTTGTGCTGTTCTTCTTTCACAGGTTTCATGCGGCGAGCAGCAAAATCAGCTATAGCTTTTACTGGTTTTTTAAACAGGTCAATGATAAATTCAACAAAATCGCGCAGTGCTGAAAGCATAGTTTTAATAATTGAAGTCTTGGTGCCTTTAGGGGCTGTTCGCATGGGGGTAATGCTGGTAGCAATTTCTGCCACATTTTTTACGCCATACATAGCAGGAATGGGGTTGTAGCTATCCTTAATATACGCTTTTTGTGGCTTAAAAGGTACGCGTTTGGGTAGGCGGCTTGTCAAAACTATGTTTGTTCCTGATTCGGTTGTTTTGTCAATGATGAAAAGAAAAATATAATATATGTACAGAAACAGGTTTCCAAATATGGCAAAGAAGTGATACCAGATATCAAGAAATGCCCAGAATACATCAGCCCAGATTTTTATAAAGTCTACTATCTTATAAAAGAAATTAAAAATATTGTCAACGGTATTTACCCAAAATTGTTTTACTACTCTATAGTTCATAATTGTTTCCTCGTTTTAAATTAAATAATGTGATAATAAACAATGGTTGTCGTATTGGTGCATAATCGTCAATAAAAATTTTTAAGGCTCTGACCCCTTACAATACTATCACCCCTTCGGGGTTTTATTGTGAATAACAGATATAATCCCGAACCTTGTCTTGAATTAATTTCAGGATTGATTTAGTGCAGTAATCCTGAACGTGATCCATAATGTAATTACAATGAGTCATCCTGAACGTGATTCAGGATCTACAATGATGAGGATAAAGATTCCGGGTCAAGCCCGGAATGACACATTACTTTGTCATTTCGAAGGAACGAAGTGACTGAGAAATCTTAAAGTTGGAGGCAAAGATTTCTCGCTTCGCTCGAAATGACATAAAGGATTGCTCGGAATGATAAAAAGAGATGACCGGAATGACGTATAGGCAACAAGTCATCCTGAAACCATGTCCTGAATTTATCTCAGGATTGATTCAGGATCTACTTATTAGGCTCTGACCCTCAAATTCCACTTTCTCTCTAATATCTCAGCGCATTCTGCGTACTCTGCGTGATGCATTACTTTATTTCACGCAGAGACCGCAGGGATGGGGAGAGTGTGGCTCTGACCCCTTACAATGATGTCACCCCTCCGGGGTTAGAGTGATGTTGTGATGGGGTTGTGAAGATAGTATGCTCTGACCCCATTACAATAATTTCACCCCTTCGGGGTTTTGTAGTGAATAACACCGGGTCATCCTGAAACCATGTCCTGAATTTATCTCAGGATTGATTCAGGATCTACTTATTAGGCTCTGACCCTCAAATTCCACTTTCTCTCTAATATCTCAGCGCATTCTGCGTACTCTGCGTGATGCATTACTTTGTTTCACGCAGAGACCGCAGGGATGGGGAGAGTGTGGCTCTGACCCCTTACAATGATGTCACCCCTCCGGGGTTAGAGTGATGTTGTGATGGGGTTGTGAAGATAGTATGCTCTGACCCCTTACAATACTATCACCCCTTCGGGGTTTTATTGTGAATAACAGATATAATCCTGAACCTTGTCTTGAATTCATTTCAGGATTGATTCAGGATCTACTTACAATGCTATGACCCCATTATGGCTTACGTATCATCCTATCCAATAAAGCTCTGCCCCTCAAATTCCACTTTCTCTCTAGTATCTCAGCGCATTCTGCGTACTCTGCGTGATGTATCAGTTGGTCTCACGCAGAGACCGCAGAGATGGGGAGAGTAAGGATAAAAATAAATACTACACTTGTATTAATAAAGTCCTCCATTACATGTGTGGATAGTATTAAAATTCTTGATTATTGAATCAGGATATTGTATACTTTTCATTATGGAATACTCAACAGCATTACGTCCGTTTATCATCAAACGGCTTGAACAAATAAAGAAAGCAGATATCCTTATTGGCATACCATGCTTTAATAATGAAGCAACCATTGCCAATGTCATGACCATGGTAAGTGATGGGCTATTTACCTATTACAAAGACTTGCGGCCAGTAATCTTTGTATCTGATGGTGGTTCCACTGATGATACACGGGATATTGCCCAATCAATTGAATTAAAACCGTGGCAGGAGCGCATTATTCAGATTTATCGGGGTATTGCAGGGAAGGGATCTGCGTTCAGAGCAATTTTTGAAGCGGCAAAAATTCTTAATGTGGAAGCATGTATGGTGGTTGATTCTGACCTGCGCAGTATTTCTCCGCAGTGGGTTCAGCGGTTACTATCGCCCGTACTTGAAAAAAAATATGAATTTGTAGCACCTGTATATACACGGTACAAATATGACGGTACTATCACCAATAATATTGTGTATAATATAATACGTGCGGTATTTGGCAAACGCATACGCCAGCCCATAGGTGGTGACTTTACGTTTTCAAATAGGCTGGCGCAGTTGTATTTAGATAAGCCGGTGTGGTCCACCGACATTGCGCGGTTTGGTATTGATATATTCATGACTGTCAATGCAATCGTAAGCCACGTAGAAGTGTGTCAGGCAAATTTAGGAGTAAAAATACATGATGCCAAAGATCCGGCGCAATCGTTGGGTCCAATGTTTGTACAGGTTATAGGGACACTCTTCAGGCTTATGGAGCACTATGAGCCATACTGGAAAAATATTGAAGGTAGCAAACCGGTGCACACCTTTGGTGATATTGATATGCTTGAACCTGAGGCAATCGAAGTTAATCTGCAGCGTCTTGTTGATGAATATAAAACAGGCTTTATGCAGTTTAATGCTCTGTATAAAGAGATGTTCAGTAACCAGGTGTTTGCAGCACTTAACAATTCAGCTCAAATGGATGTAAAAAGTTTTAACATGCCCGTTGAAATATGGGTTAAGATTGTATATGAGCTTGCAGCAATTTACCATACCTGGCAAATTAATAAGGTACGGCTTATAAATCTTATGGTGCCGCTGTATTTTGGACGCATAGCGTCATTCATTAATGAAACGCTTTCTATGAATTCATTTGAAGCTGAAGAATTGGTGGAACAGCAGGCTGTAGTGTTTGAGCAGTATAAATCCTATTTAATGGAAAAGTGGCAGGCAACAGGGAAAAATATTGAAATATGATTTATTCTTTTAATAGTTCCCACAACACAATACCGCAAGCAACCGATGCGTTAAGTGATAATACTTTACCTTTCAGTGGAATGCATACAATGACATCGCACAAGCTTTGCGTTAGCTGACGCATGCCGCTTCCTTCGCTGCCAATGACTACAATTGCAGGTTTATAGGTAGCAATAGAACTGATTGGTTGAGTGCCCCTGTCGCTTGTTCCAATAACCCAGAATCCTGCCTTTTTAGCTTCATCTAAGAATCGTGCTAAGTTAGGTACCTGGTGGACCGGGATATGAGCCGTAGCCCCCGCTGATGCTTTGATGATGGTTGGTGTAATCTGGGGTGCATGTGCTTTTGTTACAACTACTGCACTGCCGCCAAGGGCCTCGGTTGTGCGGATGATGGAGCCAATATTGTGCGGATCGGTTATCTCATCACAGGCCACAATAACACCGTGACTGGAAGCAATTGTTTTTAACTCAAATTGTTTTTCTTCCTTTTTGGGGCAATAGTTCATGACAAGAGCAACACCCTGATGATTGGTATCACAGTGCAAAGCAAACCAGCTTTTATTTACCTTCTGTACGGGAATATGTTTACTGTGGGCCGCAGAAATAATAACGTCGATGATTTTTCCGTGTGCGGATTCAGACACATACAGTGTTGCATCCCCCTCGAGGGTGGAAAGGTATTCAAGTACCACCTTGCGGCCTGCTACGATTTGAGTATCCACCGTGTACCTTCTTTGGTATCCTGTACTATAATCCCTTTTTGCAGAAGCTCGTCACGGATGGCATCAGCTTTTGCAAAATTTTTTTCTTTACGAGCTTTGTTACGTTCTGCAATAAGGGCTTCAATTTCTTCTTTACTTATATTAATAATTTCAGGGAAGAAAATAAATCCAAATACTGTGTCTATTTTTTTTATTACGCTTATTACATGCGCTGCATCGGTTTTATGTATTGCGCCGGTATCGATCATTGTATTTATGTCATGGACAAAATCAAAGAACACACCAATACCTCCGGCAATATTCAGATCATCATCAACGGTTTCGGTGAATGTGTGTAACAATGCATTGCATCTATCAATAACCTGTTGATTGATAGGCGCATCATGGTTAATGTCACCAAGTCGTGCAATGAGGTTATCAATTCTTAGCAATGCCTGAGTTGCTTGATTAAGCCCATCAAATGTAAAATTGAGCTGTTTACGGTAATGCGCGGTTAAAAGCAGGTAGCGGATTGCTCGTGGGCTATACCCTTTATCAAGCAAATCGCGCAGGGTATAAAAATTGCCCAGTGACTTTGACATCTTTGAGCCTTCTACAAGCAGGTGCTCAACATGAATCCAGTAGCGCACAAATGGCTCATCGTAAGCTGCTTCACTCTGAGCTATCTCATTTTCATGATGCGGGAAAATTAAATCAACGCCCCCTGTGTGAATGTCAATAGTGGTGCCAAAGATTTTGCGCACCATTGCTGAACATTCAATATGCCATCCAGGTCTTCCTTTGCCAAACGGGGTATCCCAGTATGGTTCATTGTCTTTTGGTGCTTTCCACAGTGCAAAGTCACGCACATCCTCTTTGCTGTATTCATCAGCATCATAGCGGGCACCAGCTTTAATATCCATATTGGTAACATTGCTTAAGCGCCCATACCGGTGGAATTTTGCAATACTGAAGTAGATGGAACCATCTTTTTCATAGATAAGCCCTTTTTTGTCCAGATGGGTTATGATATCTATCATAGCATCAATGGATTCAGTAGCACGGGGATAATGCTCAACGGGTTCAATGTTAAGGGTTCTCAGGTCATCAAAGAATATATGGGTATATTTGTCAGTATATTCCTTAAGTGTTATGCCATCTTTCAGTGCACCTGCTATTGTTTTGTCATCAACGTCTGTGATATTCATGGCGTGATTAACCTTAAAGCCTCTGAATTTAAGATAGCGCCGCAAAAAGTCGTTAAACACAAAAGTGCGGAAGTTGCCTATATGTGCATAGCTATACACAGTGGGGCCGCACGAATATATGGTAACAGGCGGATAATCTTCTATGTTGTCTTTTGGTACACCACCAGGTATAAATGGTTCAAGACGTCGGGTAAGTGTATTGAATATTTTAAGTGCCACCGCTTTTCCTCCAAAAGTTTGGTGATAGTACTAACAAAGAAATTGCAGCTACTGTAAACAGTCAAGTAAAAGTAAATAGTACTTCAATTAAAATGGAGTACATAATTTGATCAGTAATAATTCCTTAAAATAATTTCATAATGAATATACTGTACACCCCCGCCGCCTTCGGCGGCGGTGTACAGTATTTTATATTTTGTTCATATTTCTACATTTTAGGAATAATTAATCTAATTTGATGATAAAAAATATGTCAATCCTGTAAAATTTCCTCTGTAACTGGTACATATTCAATGGTTTTTTCTTTTACCTCAATAGAAGGAGGAAGGGCAGGCATTTCCGGTGCCGGGGTATATGCTTTAGTAAAATCAATTTTATTAAAATCTTCAGGTGAGAGCTTATAATAGGCCAAAAGAAGGTGCAGCTTTTTGATATATTCAATGAGTTCTTTCATTTTTTTGTTTTTGCGGTCTATGGTTTCACGTGATTCTTTAACAACGCGTTTTAGCAGTTCGGTTCTTTTTTTAAGTTTTTCTTCAAGTTCAACAATGCGTTCGTAATACTCTTTATTGACTTTCTTAAAATCAATGCGAGCTATAACAATTTCACCTTCGTCTTTTTCCTTTTCTATTTCCTTAATGATGTCATTGAGTTCCTTTGATGACAAAAGGTCCTTTGTAGATGTCTGCAGCCATTTTTTGCCGTCATCATCAGTAAACTCATATACATCAGGAAGTGTTTTCTTTTTTCGTTTAAATAACATACTCGTTACTGTAATGTATATTCCTGTAGCCCCGGTTTATACGATACTATATTCTTTAGTATACTATCGACATTTTATCAACATCTGTTTATGTAAATATTTAAAGTTACATCACTGATTGGAATACTCTTTCATCTTTGCCTTGATTTCCTTGTTTGATGTACTCCATAGAATGGTATTACCAGCCCAGTTTTTATATTCCTTGAAGTATGTTGTTGCAATCCCTATTGATTGATATAGCGGAAGCTGTACAGTATATCCCTCATCATCAGTTACTTCAATGGTGCCATCCTGTGCCCCAAAAGCAATAGCATTGAGCAAAAGCTTTTGAATTAGCTCTATATCGTAGTTACTTGTTGTAAGCAGTTCAAACGGCTTTTTAGTTTCCAGTTTTACCACATAATTATTTTTTTTAATAAAGTACACAACGTTATTTTCAGTATCCATTACTATTGTATCAAAGTCCTTTAACACAGTAAGCTGCCCTTTAGAAATATATGATTTTACAACCTGCATGATGATTCTCAATTTAACTGAATTCATGTACTGCGGTTTAATCATATCGATATGTGCCTTCATCAGGGCTTTCTGTTCTTCATCCTGAGGCTTTTCCTCAGGCTTTTTATATTGCGATAGAACCTTATCAAGGTCAAGGTTTTCCTTGTTCTCCCGTGTAATATATGCTGATACAGGTGGTGAGCTGTCTATAACAAAACTTTCCTGTAAAGCCTGAACTTTGTACCAGTAAACAATTCCTGGCTGAACATCGGTATCAGTATAGGTGGTGGTGGAAATGGTGGCTATAGAATCATACGGTCCTTCTTTTAAAAGCGAACGCAGTATGGCATAGGAACTGCTATTGCCATAGACTTCAAAATTCACGGTAATCTGATTTAAGGAACTATCGCCCAGAGCTACTACATTGCTGATTTTTATTATTTTTGTTTGCAGTATAAGCGATAGTTGCTTTTCAAGATTTTTTGCGGAAAGATGAATGCTGGTATACAAAGCCCAGTCAAACGATGTTGTGATGAAATCATCATTTTCCCGTGAATACAATTTATATTCAATGTTTATCTGCCCCACTGAATGCGATAGCTCCGAAAAAAGGACATAGTCAGTTTTGTGTTTATTGGAAAATTTTTTAATTGTCAAGCGGGCACCGTCATCGTTTAATTCCAGAATGGAGTTATATGAGCTGACTTTTTGCATGCTATCTATTGAAACACCTTCAATAGTCATATTTTTAAGTGACTCAAATAATATGGAAGATTGTTGAGCCAGATCTTCCGGGCAAAACGGAAAGATAACCGTCAGGGTTTTTGCATTAAGCATGCTGATTGAAAAAAATAAACATATACATGTATACGTAATTTTTTTTAACAATGGTATCATACTGTTCCCTTTTCTCTTGTATAGATATATCAAATAGTAAACCTATAGTATTTATGGTGAACGAGAGTATAATTACTCACAAACACTATATTTTCAATTTGTTTTATAGTTTAGCAATTTGTGTTGTTTCATTCATCAGTAAAATGTTTGACATTATAATCAATAACCATCATAATAAATATACTAAAATAGTGTATGTAAATGCAACTATTTTGTTATGTATTTATCATGTAATAGTTTATACACGTAGAGGGATGATGTATGGGCAAGTACGAACACCTTATTGTGCAAAAAACAATAAATGTTAATGAACTTCCCAACCACGATTTCAGCCAGGTTATTCCATATCCTGTGCTAATGGGAAGAGAGCTTGTGCCAGAAGCCAATGCATGGGCACTGTATTTGTATATCAAAACAATTACGCAGGAGATGAAAGATATTGCCATAAAGATGGACAGGGCAACACCACATAAGCATGACTTTGATGAAATGTACTTGATGATTGGTGACGAAAAGGCAATTACCTTTGAGGTTATGCTTGGTGATGAAACGTATCAGGTTGCAACTCCTGCGGCAGTGTATATCCCAAAAGGCACTCCGCATGCAATACGTCCTGTGGATGCAACTGTTGGTGCCACTGGAGGACTCATACCAGTGTGTCTCAATGGTGAGTATATAACACTACCTGTAGATACGTGATACACTATGAATCCCCGTGAAGACATAAAGGCCATTTATTCAAAGGCTATTGAGGCAGTTGATCCCTATGGGGCTGTACGATCGTCATTGATGCGGGAAGGCAATACGTTACGGTTAAAGGATGGCAGTGAGTTTGATCTATCTGCCTTCAAGCATATTTATGTAGTAGGAGCGGGGAAAGCAACTGCACCCATGGCAAAGGCGGTTGAGGATATTTTGGGCGATAGTATAACGCAAGGGGTCATTGTTGTAAAATATGGGTACCGTGAAAAGCTTTCCCATATTGCCCTTCGTGAAGCAGCTCATCCTGTGCCGGATGAAAATGGATTGAAAGCCTCTCAGGAGATCATTGATCTTTTAGGAAAAGCAGGTGAAAATGACCTTGTAATATCGTGCATTTCAGGTGGAGGATCGGCACTGTTGCCATATCCGGTGAAACCCATTACACTTGCTGAAAAGCAGGATTTAACCCAAAGGCTATTAAAAAGCGGAGCTACAATTAAGGAATTAAATATTGTGCGCAAACACCTATCAAGAACAAAAGGTGGTAACTTAGCGCTGGCAGCATATCCCGCAACAGTGATAAACCTCATGATGTCAGATGTAGTGGGTGATGACATGGACATCATTGCATCAGGGCCATTTGTTCCTGATGAAAGTACTTATGCAGAAGCCCTTTCCATTTTGCAGCGGTATAAGCTGGAAAAAGTGGTTGCCCCGTCAATAATTCATCATATTGAAAAAGGGGTAAATGGTGAAGTTCCTGAAACTCCCAAAGACAAACATATATTTGAAAAAGTTCACAATAGTATTATTGCTTCAAATATCATTGCATGCATGGCAGCATACAAAAAGGCATGTGATCTGGGATATAATTCACTCATTTTATCTTCAATGATAGAAGGAGATACTTGCCAGGTTGCAGGTTTACATAGTGCCATAGCTCATGAAATTATTAAAACCGGCAATCCACTTAAAAAACCTGCATGTATCATCAGTGGAGGTGAAACCACGGTAGTAGTAAAAGGTTCAGGACTGGGTGGTCGTAATATGGAATTTGCAATACAGATAGCACGGTTAATTGAAGATACATCAATTATTGCTGCAAGTGTGGGAACTGATGGTACTGATGGGCCAACCGATGCAGCAGGTGCACTGGCTGATGGAACAACAGTGAAAAAAGCACAACACCTTGGATTGAATATAGATGATTATATCAATAATAGTGATTCATACCACTTTTTTGAAAAACTGGGTGATTTAATCAAAACAGGCCCAACTAATACCAATGTGATGGATGTAAGAATTATTATTGTAGTATAAAAAATTATTGATTAATAAAAAAAATACTTGCTAAACAACAGGCTGAGTAGTAGATTTATTTTCAATATAGCTAATTGTATACGCATGGATGCTAAAAAATATTATATGTTAATTTCAATTAAAGGAGTAATACAATGAAAAAGAAAAGCATACTTTTTGTTTTGGCAATTGCTCTGGTTCTTTCACTGCAGTTTACACCTATGGTAAAAGCACAGCAGGCACAACCGGCCGAAAAACAGCAGTTTACGGAAGCAACACGGCCTGAAGAAAATTATTTAGCACGTTTTCATGCACTGGAACGGGTTGAGTTTTTAAAGAAATCAAATTTAGACAAAATATATATGTTAAAAGTTATCATAACCAACTACAAAGATCAGGGCTGGGATAAAGATTACCAGGCAATATATGAAGGGTATAAAAGAGGAATGGATTATTACTACAAGCGCGATATCATTTATGCCCAGGTAGAACTTGAAAAAAACCGAAAGGATATTTATGAGTTATACAAAAAAATAGCCGAAGTATATAAGCAGAGAACCCAGGCATTGCTCAATGAATGTGCTACTAAAATTCTTGACCTGGATCTGGATGAACGAAGCAGATCAAACCCTGACCGCAATAAAGTTTTATTCAAAAATGTTGCGCGTCTGCGCATAGCCTATGGTCAGTTTGATGATGGACAGAATATGATGGATGACCATGTATATGATACCGCAGTAAAACATTTCAGAGTGGCCAAAACCTATGCTATTCAAATATTGGAAGATATTGATCCAGAAAATGCAAAAGGCAAATATGATCTGGATAAAGCTGACAATTTAAACAGAATTTTGAATCAACCACAACAGTCGGCCAAATAGGTATTGTTGTAAGAATTACTGTATAGTGCTAAAAGGCTGTCTTAAAAAAGGCAGCCTTTTTCATGATACTATCTTTTTTTCAGAGAGCGGTGCACTATAGAATGGCAAAAGTTGATTGCTTAAAAAAAATAATAGTATTTCTTGTGGTAATTATTATTACTATCTTTTCATTCCAGATTTCCACACCCAGATTAGAATTTCCACTATACCGCGTAGTGCTTGATCCTGGCCATGGCGGCAAAGCAACCATACCAAAAGATAAGTATGGGGACAGGTTTGATGTGCTTTCAATGAAATATCTGGATGTTTATCGTGAGGGGGCGTCGTATAAGGACTATCATGAGCATATCTATACGTATGAAATAGCTAAACGAGTTGAGGCACTTTTACAGTTACTATCGCCCAATGGGGATTTTGAAAAATTTTATACAATACTGCAAAAATATACTGATAAGCCTGTGAAAAG
Source organism: Spirochaetota bacterium (assembly GCA_040756435.1). Lineage (NCBI taxonomy): Bacteria > Pseudomonadati > Spirochaetota > Spirochaetota bacterium. The sequence continues at coordinate 61,107 of JBFLZD010000009.1, forward strand.
GGTATACATACAGGTATTCATGAGCAGGGGCCCATCATTAAATTCACATTTAATTCATAAAGAACCTAATGCGCCATACCGGCTGTTTGATTTTATTGGCAATGACGGTACGCTTAAAGAAGGCAGGATAAGCTATATTAATAGCCTTAAGCCACATCTGGTGGTTTCAATACATTTTGCTTTGAATTCCTCACCGTACTTTCGTGGTATGAATGCAGTCATTGCAGCACCATACAGTATTTTATATAAGGGGTTGCAGTACCTCCAGGGTGCAATTGCTGACAGGTCCTTTTTTTATCACAGTAAATATGCTGACTGGTTTACTGAGAATGAACGTAAATCAGAATTTTTTTGGTATTGCAATGATGTTGTTATGTATTTTACAGGCTACCGGATAAAAAATGATTATAGCATTGATACTGAAGGCTTCAGAGGCTACAGGTATAATATGGTACAGTGGGCTTTTAATGATCCACCTGGCTGGGCACATATTGCAAAACAACATCCACCTAACACGCCGTATGCAAACGATATACAACAATTTATTCCTCAGAATGCCTTCTTTGCTCGAGAGCAAAGCAAATATGAACAGTATCGCCGTGATTCAGGATTTGAAGGATATGGTGGTGACAATCTCTATGCTTCAAATGAGATCATACGATTTGTGCTGTACAATCTTTATTCAAAGGGGTTGCGACATAAAGACCAGCGGCTTGCGCCACCGTATATATCAATATGGTCAGTACCGCTACATATCAATGCAATTAATGCATTTATTGAGTTTGGGTATTTGGCGCGACCATATACACGAAATATTATCAATAATCATTTAGATAATGTTGCTGAGGGCATTGCTGTTGGGATATATTCACTTTTTGCCGGTGTAGAAGTTACAAAAAAGTATCCCTATACACCGTATGGAAAAAAGATTGACCTTGAAAAATATACCATTGATAAAAATAATGACTATTTTACAGTAGTGCGATAGCTCATGGTATTATTTTTTTTCTGGAGTGATGGTGTGACAAAACTATATGCAATTATCGTAATAATTTTTTCTTTATCACCTGCTTATGCACAGGACGCAGTCAGTGAAAAATTCATTGCTGCTGCACAAAAAGCAAGCCCATCAGTGGTGAGTATACAGGTATTTGTTGTTGAAAAAGGGCATTATAGAAAAGTTGGTTATGCATCGGGCACTATACTTTCATCAAAAGGGTATGTTGTTACCAACTATCATGTTGTTTCCAAGGGTACTGTATATCAGATTAATTTAGCAGATGGCACTGAATGTGAAATTGAATCATTTTCTGACGGAAGTATCTATAGGGTGGATGAAAAAACGGATATTGCACTGTTAAAGGTACGGCATCCCACCGCAAATCAATTACAGGCAATAGAGTTTGAAGATGAAAAGGTATATCCCGGCCAATGGGTGCTGGCAATAGGTAATCCTTTTGGGTTGCAACAGTCGGTAACAGGTGGTATTGTATCATCGGTTGGACGCAGTGACATTGGCTTTGCTGATATAGAAGACTATATCCAGACTGATGTACCTATTAATCCGGGTAATTCGGGTGGGCCCCTTGTGTCACTTAACGGAAAGCTTGTTGGCATCAATACTGCAATACGAACGCAGACAGGCGGATATCAGGGAATAAGTTTTGCCATTCCTGCTTCCATTGTTAAACAGGTTGTTGGTGAACTCATACAATATGGCAGAGTACGCCGTGGCTGGCTTGGATTTTTAGTTCAGGAAAAATTCATAAAAGATGGCACACAAACGCAGGTTGAAATTATATCGGTTGTTGAAGGTTCACCCGCTTCCCGTGCAGGTATAGAAGTTGGTGATATTGTACGCAGGGTTGATGGTGTACCGATAAAAAAAATTTCAGACCTGGTGAAATCAATTCATGCTAAACAGGTGGGCTCACCCGTTGAATTAGTTATTGCACGGGATGGGCAGTTGATAACATATAATTTTGTGTTACAGGAAAAAACGACTGCTAAAAAAAGTAACCAATGGCTTACTGCATTGCAGTCCAGTTATGGAATAACCGTGGATGATTCCCGCAATGGTGTGGTTATTGTAGAAGTTCTTCAGTTTGGGCTTGCTTACAATGTATTAAAAAAAGGTGATATCATACAGTCAATTGATGGTGTACGTATTGCATCGTTACAGGACGTGATTGCACTATTGAAAAAAAATAATGGAGTAATCCAAAATTGTATTGTACTGCGAGGCGGCAGGGTTATACGATGTTCCTTTAATTCACAGGAAGTTGATTAATCATGAAGTGGATATATAGTACCATTTTATTTTTATTATATGCGATAGTAACTGTACATGTAACTGCTGATGAAGCAAAAGAAGTAATACTTGATAATCAATGGTATGCTTCTTTGCAAAACAGTGATGCAATCAAACGATTACAGATGCTTGACGCATTGAAAGATAGAGTGGTTAAAGCTCAGGGACAGGTTGTCAAAGTAGAAGAATCTAATCTTTTAAAAAAGAAATATAGGATTATCCTATCTGTAAATCTTCCCAGGATAAAGATTCTGTATTATTGCTATACTGACAAAGAAGATTATTCAGACCTTTTGCAGCCAGAGGATACCTTTGAATTCAGTGGCCAGTTTGTTGTTGCAACACCGCTCAACACAAAAGTGGATACTATTGTATGTGATATTATTCTAGAAGATGGTGCTGTTCTGGTAAAATAGTGGATTATTCCCGGTAAACGGTGAAGATATAATCCAGTATTGCAATCCTGTCTGCGTCGTCCAGCCCTACAAAAGAAATGTCATACTGTGTGCTGTTGATACCTGTTACTTTGCCGGTTATATCAATATCTTTGGTGTCTAAATGAAGGTGGCCCTTTACAAAATGTTCCGGTTTAATTGTTGTTTGAAGTACTGCTTCCCTGTCAGTAAGCTCAAGAATAGTACCTTCATGCCATTGTATATCTTCAGAAGAAAAGCTTTTAGCGGTGTTAATTGAAAATGTGAAAAAGGTGAAAGGTATATTTACTTTGGCCTTAAGACACTGACGTGTAGGATTATAGACAATAGAATTGGTATGTTTCAGTAAAATAATGGGAAATGGTAAAGAAATTTTACCCAACACTATTGTGGTAAAATCATACGAACCATCAGGATATGGCCATATATAACATTCAACAGTTTCATTTTCCGTGATATACGTAAAAAAATCCTCAGGTGATTTACATATAAGGAATAGGTCGTTATTTTCAATTAATGTCAGCAATGCATATCCATACCCTTTTTTATACACTCTGATAGGGGTATTGGTTTTAATATCATTTGTTTTGATGATCTTTTTCATTATCAACTTTTCTCCAGAAAGTCTGCCACTACATAATGACATTACAGGTAATTTTTGACAGAAAATTTAGTGAAATAGTATAAAATAAAGCATTTCAAGTCAAGGGCAAATTGTAAACGTCAGGTAAAATTATTGTAATTACTATATTTTTTAAACATAATAAAACCCCACAGGGATAAATTTCAGGATTCCATTGTAGAAAACTCAATAAGACAGTTTTAAAAATTTACTATTTCCATAAAAAAGTATTGAAAAAAAGTTGTTGCAAATTATAGTATGTGCAAAAATAGTGGTAGTCCTTCTGCTGCACGCGTATGCAGTGCAGCTACTATTATCCATAGGGGGTAACAATGAACAAATACGAATTAATAGTCATATTGCGGCCTTCGGACAAGCTGGAATCGCTTAAAGAAAAGGTCCGTGAAATTTTAAAGAAAAATCAGGTTGTTATTGAATCTGATGAACCATGGGGTATACGTAGTTTAGCGTATACTATCGATAAGGCAAATGATGGTTACTATGAATATTTTATTGCTCAGATAAATCCAACATCGGTTAGTAGCATCATTGCCGAATTCAGATTGCAGCCGGATATCCTCCGATATCTTTTTGTTAAACTCCCAAAACTAAGTAAGACAGCGTAACGTGTATGGCCGGTGATTTAAACAAGGTTATACTGGTAGGAAGAGTTGTCAGGGATCCTGAGTTGCGATATACTCCGGGTGGGTCAGCTGTTGTTTCCTTTTCAGTGGCCAATAACAGGATTTACTTAAAGAATAACGAAAAGCAAGAAGTTGTTTCGTTCTTTAATTGTGTTGCATGGGGTAAGTTGGCTGAAACTGTTGCCAATTATTGTAAAAAGGGCCAGCAACTGGCATTGGAAGGAAGACTGCAGCAGAGGTCCTGGCAGGATAAAGAAGGCAACAAACGGTCAACTGTGGAAATAGTTGCTGAATCGTTACAATTTCTGGGTGGCAAACAGCAGTCTGATTCACAGGTTACTATCGAACAGGATGAACCTGTTGATATTAATAGCGATCAGCCATTTGCTGATGATGAGATACCATTTTAAATATTCACTATATTCCCTGAATGAATGGGAATATAGAGCAAAAGTCATCCTGAACCATGTCCTGAATTTATTTCAGGATTGATTCAGGATCTATGAAGAGACTAATGTAGATTCCGGATCAAGTCCGGAATGACAGAGAGGTAGAAGTCATCCTGAGCTGTGATTCAGGATCTATGAGGAGTGCAAATGTAGATTCCGGATCAAGCCCGGAATGACAGAGAGGTAGAAGTCATCCTGAACTGTGATTCAGGATCTATGGGGAGTGCAAATGTAGATTCCGGATCAAGTCCGGAATGACTGCTGACGTAAAGATTCCGGGTCAAGTCCGGAATGACAATAAGAAGTGTAGGTTTAAGAAAAAAGTTTATAATAACATTAATTAAATTCTATTTTCATAGGAGTACCATAATGAGCGAAGAAATTAAACATGATGAAACTATAGATTCACAGGACAATATTAATCTTCAGGAAGCTAAACCAGAAGCTGTAGCCCCTGAGGATGATGATAAGGTGCTGGCAACAGCTGTTCAGGTGCAGCGAATACCAAAATTCAAGAAAAAAGTATGCCGTTTCTGCGAAGATCCAAACTTAGCTATCGATTACAAAAATCCGGATTTACTGGTCAGGTTTATTACCGACAGAGGTAAAATACTTCCACGGCGGATTACGGGAACCTGTGCAAAGCATCAGCGCCATTTGGCACGTGCTATTAAGCGTGCTCGTATTATAGCATTGTTGCCGTTTGTTGTAAAATAATTTTTTAATGTGACATTGTGGAACTGCTGCTTCATTTTATACTTGGTATAGCTTTAAGCGTAGTTATAGCTATGCTGGTGTACAGACTGCAATCACCATTAGGTGCGATAGCTCTTATAATTATTGCAACTGCCAGTTATATAGGTCTATCGTACCTTATAAATGAAATGATTGGTATTCAATTTATTATTGCCGGTGCAATTTTTGGCTATACAGCACAACGGTTTTCGTTTCAGCGATATTTTATTATAAGTGTGCTGGTATTGTGGTTTTCGCTTCTTTTTGTCTATTATCTGCAGTATTACCTGAAAGGGATTGATGTAGTTGCAGACAACCATACCATGATACAGCAGATGATTGAAGGATCATCGTTAGATGCTGCAGAAAAGTCGGTTATGATGCAGCAACCTGAAAACTTTTTGCCAACAATGCGCATACTTATGCCGTTTTCGTATTTTTTCAGTTCAATTGTTGTTTCACTTTTTATATATGTTCTTGTGTATGCCTTTTTTATACGGTTTAAATTTTTAACAATCTCTGATAGTAAATTTGCTTTTTTTAGAATTAATGAATGGATTGTTTTTTTACTTATTATAAGCTGGGCAACGGTACTTTTAAGCAGCAGCGATCATATGGTATGGGCAATAGCTCTTAATGTGGGTCTTATTTTGTGTGTGGTGTACACCATTCAGGGATTGTCCATAGTAAGTTTCTATTTTGAAAAAAAGCAATGGCCTAAACTTTACGGTATGGTGCTGTTATTTGTTGGCGTACTGTTGGGGTTTCAGGTACTCTTTTTTATAATAACGATGCTTATGGGTTTGGGCATCATTGATTTCTGGATGAATTTTAGAAAGATTGTTTAATTTTTTTCAAAGGAGTTTCAATATGAAGGTTATATTACAGAAGGATATTCCCAATTTAGGTGAAGCAGGCGATGTAAAAGAGGTTGCAGAAGGATATGCACGCAATTTCCTTTTGCCTAAAAAACTTGTTATCCCTTATAATGAATCAAGTGCAAAAGCAATAGAACATCAGAAGAAGCTTGTAAAAATAAAGAAAGAAAAACGCAAAAAAGAAGGGCAGAAACTTGTAGAAGCATTATCCAATGTTGCTCTGACAATTGGTGCTCAGGTTGGGGAAGAGGATAAATTGTTTGGTTCAGTTACTGCAATTGATATAGCCCAGAAGCTTTCACAGATGGGGTACTCTATCGATAAAAGAAAAATAGTGTTGCCTGAGCCAATAAAGAAGGCCGGGGAACATGAAGTAAAGATTAAATTGGATGAAGGGCTGTCTGCAACCATTAAGGTTACTGTGGTGAAGGAGTAACCGCATGCTTGATGCTGGCATGCCACCTCATGATGTTGAGGCCGAAGCTGCGTGCTTATCTTCTATATTATTAAGCAAAGATGCTTTATTAAAGGTTATTGAAATCCTCCAGGTGGAGGATTTCTACATTGATGCCCATAGAATGATTTATGAGGCTATCAGGGAATTAGAGATAAAAGCCATACCTATTGACCTTATTACAATCAAGCAACGGCTGATTGATAAAAAACAGTTTGAAAAAGCAGGTGGTGATCCTGCACTGGTTAATATATACCGTACAGTTTCCACTGCGGCTAATGCTGAGTTTTACGCTAACAGGGTAAAAGAGCTAAGCCTGCGGCGAAAACTCATAGAAACCTGTACCACTATAGCTGAAAAATCATACGATACTACGCTGGACACAAAAGTACTTCTTGATGATGCTGAAAAGGATATATTCCTCATTACCCAGCGCCGTATTACAAGCGATTTTGAAAGCTTAGCCAGTGTGTTGAAGCTGACTCTTGAAGATATAGGCCACATGTACGAAACAAAAAGGCCTGTTACCGGCATTGCAAGTGGATTTACTGATCTTGATGCCATGCTTACCGGTTTTCATGAATCTGAACTTATTATCATTGCTGCTCGTCCATCAATGGGGAAAACAGCACTTGCATTGAATATTGCCAATCATGTGGCATTGCGTGAAAAACAGCCTACACTATTCTTTTCACTTGAAATGCCTGCAACACAGCTTGCAACCCGAATATTGTGTATTGAATCAATGATTGATATGCAGCATGTACGAACCGGCCAGATAAGCAGCGAACAGTTGCGAAAGCTCATTGATGTTTCCGGCAGGCTGGAAAAATCCCCCATGTTCATAGATGACACACCAGGATTAAGTATTTTTGAACTCAGAGCAAAGGCACGGCGTTTTGCCCAGAAACAAAAGGTTGGACTTATAGTTGTTGATTATCTTCAGCTTATTGTGTCCAATAACAGGCTGGAACGCCATCAGCAGATAGCTGAAATCAGCAATGCCTTGAAGCAGCTTGCCCGTGAACTATCGGTTCCGGTTATTGCACTGTCCCAGTTATCACGTGCTGTGGAATCACGAACTGACCAGAAACCTCAGTTGTCTGACCTGCGTGAATCAGGAGCAATTGAACAGGATGCTGATGTTGTATTATTTATATACCGTGAAGAAAAAGTTAAAAAAGAAACTGAACGTATAGGCATAGCTGATATCATTGTGGCAAAACAGCGTAATGGTCCAACCGGAACAATTGAATTACGCTTCTGGGACAAGTATATGAAATTTGGGAATGTTGAAAAATTCCGTGAAGAATGATATGAATGGCACTGAGATAACAATACCACGAACGGTTATTCAATTTTTTGAATCAGTAGGCAAACATTCACTGTTTTTTACACAAACCGTGAAATGGATTTTTAAGCCACCTTTTGATGCAAAAAACATCTTAACTCAGATGCTTGAAATAGGGTACAAGTCCTTACCGGTAACCTGTATCACCCTTTTTTTCACTGGCATGGTCATGGCATTGCAGATAGGCAAGGCCATGGATTCACTTATGTCAGGCTCATCAGTATTTATTGGAAGCGCTGTGTCTATTGCAATGTTCAGAGAATTGTGTCCCGTGCTTACTGCTCTGCTTTTATCAGGAAGGGTTGGTTCAGCCATAGCTGCTGAAATTGGCACCATGCGTGTCACAGAGCAGATTGATGCACTCATCACACTTGATGCTAATCCCATTCAGTATCTATCGGTTCCGCGTTTTTTAGCCTGCTTGGTTATGACGCCGGTATTGGTTGTTGTTACGGATGTTGTTGGTTCATTGGGTGGTGCATTCATAGCCTACTTTAATTTAGGGATAACTATCGACAAATATATTGAAAATGTTTTTAACTATTTAGGTGTCATGGACTTTTTAACAGGGATTTTTAAATCTGTTTTTTTTGGCATTGAAATTGCCATTATTGCCTGCTATCAGGGGTTTAACACTTCTGGTGGGGCTGAAGGTGTGGGCAGGGCCACAATACGGGCTGTTGTTGCTTCATCCATGACCATACTTATTTCAGATTATTTTCTTACCTATCTTTTGCAATTTATTGAGTAGTGGAAACGTAGAGCTTATGAAATCGCTGAAAAAAAGAAAAGAGGAATTTATTTCATTTTTGCAAAAAAATAAGATTCCCAAAAGGGTGCTGGATGCATTTGCAGCAGTTAATCAACAGGATTTTTTTGATGAAATATATGAAGACAGGTTATATGGTCAACTGCCAATTCCGATAGGCAGAGGCGAAACAAGCGATGAACCGCTTGCACTTGCTCGCATGATTCAGTATTGTGGCATAAAAAAAGATTTCCATGTTCTTGAGATTGGTACTGGTTCAGGCTATTCAACTGCAGTGATAGCGCAGCTTGCAAAATCAGTAACCACCATTGAAATAGATGAAGAACTTGCTGTACGTGCAAAGCAACGCTTTAAAAAAATAGGATTGTCAAATATTCGTATTTTTCATGGCGATGGCACAGATGTTGATGAATCGGTAGGTTTTTTTGATGCAATACTAGTACTGGCAGGTTGCAAAAAACGACCATTGCTGTTACTTCATGTTGCTAAACCTGATAGCATGATAGTATTCCCCATGGGTCCTGCGCATCAACAACAGATAGCACTGATGCTTAATCACAGGGATGATAATGTTGAAGGGCTGTATCCAGTTGTTTTCAAAGAGTTTTGCAGTTTCATGCCCATCATTGGTATTTATGGATGAGTTTTATATATCTGATTTCTTTTTTTTATCAGGATCTTCATCAGGTTTATAGCAGTAGCGACAGCCATAAATTAATATCTTTGTGCTATCCTTTACAATCTTTGAGGCATATAATGCTTCATACTTGCTGAGTTTTGATCCACATACCGGGCATGTCCTTTCTTTTAAATGGATGGGTTCATCACGTTGTGGCATGACTTGTATCTTTTCTGGTATTGTTTTTTGCGGTTGTTTTTTGTCAGGCTTTGGTCGTTCTTTTATATGATGATACAGGGAAAGAAGATATAAAAAAACTGCAATGCCTGTACCAAATGAAAGAATATAGAGAATAGTTTCAATCATCGTTGTGCCCGTCTTGTTATAAAGTTAACCATAATTGTTTCTTCATAAGGCGGCTTAAGAGTGTAATCCCCAACAATATCAACTACTGTAAGACCACATTGTTCAATAAGAGGTAGTATTTCATCAATTGTATATAAGCGCTGAAGATGTTCTTCTTTCAGGGTAGTGTTATGCATGGTAAATGTCAACTTTGAGTATAATATTTTTGAATGAGCATCATATTCATTGTACCACTGAATATCGGTGCCTTTAATTTGAAATGTTAATAGCTTATTGTGAAAATTTTTTTTGATATTATACTCTGTGGTAAGGTCAAACAAAAAGATGCTGTCGTTGTTCATGCAGCTATGTACGCAGTGTAATGCGCTGGAAAAATCATCATAATCAAGGAGATAGTTGAATGTATCATGTACAGAAAAAATAAAATCAATGGTTTTTGACAATGCAAACTTTGTAATATCACCGCAAAAAATGTGATAATTTTTATAGGCGCGCACTTTTGCTATTTTTAACATTTCAAGTGATTTATCCATGCCATATATCTCGTAATCATCCATTGAAAACTTTGGCCCAAATTTTCCGGTACCACATCCAAGCTCAAGAACCGTTCGTGGATTATTAATATACCTGCACATTATCATTCTAAGGTAATGATACCAGTTGGCATAATCAACGTGTTTAAGCATATAGTCGTAGTAGGGTGCAAGGTAATGATATGGTTTCATTGTATTTTTCTATTCAACCGATTAATTCTATGGGTAAAACGTGCGGTGTAGTGTTCAATGAGCTTTTGGTTGTCTGAAAGCTTTTTCATATGAGCTATCGCCCAATTACAGTAGTTTAGTGCTTTGTGATAATCTTTGATACGATGTTCATAGTGTTTTGCCAATTCCTCAAGTGAAAAGAGATTGATATTCTTTTCCCAGAATGTAAGTGCCTGCTCAATGTGGCCAGAGCGTTTTAATGCTGTGGAATACTTCTTAAACAAGGAGTGGTCGTTGTCAAGTAATGCATGGCCAGCATATTCAATGAGTTCAATGAACAATTGAATGTTTCGCGAATACAGATGCTTTGCAATATTTTTATACAGGTGTGTTGGTACCTGGTCAAACTGTTTTGTGTGAATGAGTTCATACAGTGAGTTGAAAAAAACAAGAAGATGAACCATAGATGTTATATCAATGCGATTATGTTCAATGACTGCGGTAAGGCGTGAGTCACAGCCGGTTTGCTGATAGGTAAAGTACACATCGGGGATCTGGTAGCCTGGTATATCGTCAGTCCTGGTAATCCCAAGCAGAAGCTCTTCAAGTGATTTTAATGAACAGCTTGCGTAAATTGATTTAAAGATTGAGCGTGCGGGTTTGAGTAAATCAATGACGGGCATGGAAACAGGAAAGCCCTGAATGCGGTTAATCCTGTAGCGCGTTTTTATAATGGGTATATCAAAGGTTTTGCCATTGAAAGTTACAATTGCCTTAAATTTGTTTAAACGTTCAGCACAGTGAAAAAGTACAGCAGGCTCTTCACCATACTGACGCATGAAAATCTGTTCAACCGTGAATGTATTGTCACTGAAATATCCTAAGCCAATTAAAAATGCATAATTACCTGTTCCACTGGTGAGTGAGGTTGTTTCTATATCAAAAAAAACACACTGATCAAGTGTGACACGTTCCATGCGATGCATTGCACAGTAGGCTGCAATGTCATTAGTGGTATCATCGATGTGTAACGATGCAATTGGGTAGTGCTGTACAAACGTAATAGTTTGGCCAAATGGTGTGGCAATAGTTTCCCCGCCTGCTTCTTGTATCCAGGAACTATCGGTTACAGGATTACATGAGTCAGTGTAGTATATGTTGAGTTTGTCCTTCAGATTCATGGTGTAAGTTTTTTAGTAGTGTTATTACTTTTTCTTTGATGCCTTCTTTGGTGATCATAGGGCCAATGCAGGCAGGGCAGCCATGAGTACAGGTACACGCGGCTATTGCATCCTGTGCTGCTTGCGCTATCAGCCCAAATATATGATAAATCCTCTGGGATATGCCTACACCTCCAGGAATAGCATCATATATAAAGATTGTTGGCTGATTGGTGAAGTGTGAACGATTTTCAAACACAACGCGTATATCAGCATAATCAGACAGTGTATACAGTGGCGCAATGTTACGTAAAATGTATGATAAACCTAAGAATACTTCGCCAGCTTCTTCGCGTTCCATTGTACCAATCACTTTATCAGTGAAACTACACCACATTGCTGTTGAATGCATTTCCAGCTCAGGGAGGTTAATCTTCCCCCAGCCAACATTTTCGTGGGTTCCAAATTTTATCTTTTTAAACATGATGGCTTTGGTGCGAACGTTCACCTCGCCCAGGCTCAAAGTTGCAATTGACAGCGCTTTTGATTCAAATTCTTCTAGTACATGAATATCGGTCTTTTCTTCAGCATCGGTGTAGTAATCGGATTCCACCTCATGGCAATAGGCAATCCTGCGTTCCCAATCTAATTTGTCAATATAGTACTGCTGGCCCTGATGAAGATAGATAGCATCATCGTGTATCATGGTTGGTGCTGAAGGGAGGTCAATTTCACCAATGACCTGCGCATGATTGTCTTTATGAACTATCACCACATTATCATGTGAAGCGCTGCGCAATGATATGTCATTTGCAGGATAGATATCACTCATCCAGTGAAACTTGCCTGCAGATTCTTTTAAGATATTCTTTTGCGCTAAGTACTCAAGCATCTCACGAGTGGTGCTATGCTGCGGTGTGAACAGCTCATCAATACCAAAGGGAATTTCAAATGCTGCACATTTGATGTGGTCCATGAGGATGAGCAGGTTGTCAGGATTAATGTTTGCCATCTCAGGATTGTTTTCAAACACAAAGTGTGGATTGCTTGCAATGTACTGATCAAGCGGTGAGCTTGTGGCAACCATTATTGCAAGAGAATCGGTTCCCCGCCTGCCAGCACGTCCTGATTGCTGCTGCAGTGAAGCTATAGAGCCAGGATAGCCCATCGAGATGGCACAATCCAGCATGCCAATGTCAATACCTAACTCGAGCGCATTGGTTGATACAACAGCGTTTATCTTTTTTTCACGCAAACCCTTTTCAATGGATCGGCGTTCATTGGGTAAATACCCGCCACGATATGCAGCAACTGAAAACCCTTTACACTGTTCTTTTAAATACGTTGCGATGATCTCAACACGCAGCCTGCTTCTACAAAAAACTATTGTTGAGATATTATTTTTCACACACAGTGCGCCAACTTTAGCTGCTTCCTTCACGGCTGAAGCTCGTATACCTAATGCCTTATCAACCACGGGCGGATTATAGATTATAAAATGCTTTTTACCACGGGGAGCACCGTTATTGTCGATCACTGCAAACGGCATTTCAAAAAGCTTTTCAGCAAGTTCCTGTGGATTGGCGATAGTTGCTGAGCAGCAGATGAACTGCGGGTGACTGCCATAAAATGAGCATATACGTTTAAGTCTTCGTATGAGATTGGCAAAATGACTGCCAAAGACTCCTTTATAGGTATGGATTTCATCAACAACGACGTACTGCAGATTTTCAAAAAGCTTAACCCATATAGTATGATGAGGCAGAATACCTGAATGCAGCATATCGGGATTGGTGATGACAATATTACCTGCTGTGCGAATAGCTTTACGAGCTGATTGTGGTGTATCACCATCAAAGGTATATGTTTTAATGGATAAACCGGTGATCTTCATAATCTCTTGAAGTTCAGAAAGCTGATCCTGCGATAGTGCCTTTGTGGGGAAAAGATACAGCGCTCGTGCGTCAGGATATTTGGCCATAAAATTAAGCACGGGAAGATTATAGCAAAGTGTTTTACCCGAAGCTGTTGGCGTTACAACCACTATATTTTCTTTTCTTTGGACTGCGTCATATGCTGATCGCTGATGGCTGTAGAGATTTTCTATGCCACGCTGCATGTATACATTGCGGATTCGTTCGTCTATATCATCCGGGTATGGTGCATAGTGTGCTTCTTTTGCAGGTACCGTATACCATGCTGCAACCTGTTTCATAAATGGTTCGTAGTTTTTAAGGTATTCAATAAGCTGTTCAATAGTCATTGGTTTAAAGCACTCACACGATATTTTGTCACTATCATATCAGGCTGATATGAACGTTTTGCAAATCGCAGCGGTTCTAAGCCTAAATCCTGTTCAAAGTTAAAATATTTATAATTTGTGGGTAATGCTTTTGCACAGTGATTATACATGTATTGATAAATTCCCTTGTAACTTGTTATAGCTTTTGCAAAATGAATGGCAAACATGTCTTCTGTTATTGCTTCGCCAATGATGAAGGCTGCAGGTTTTCCATCAACATAATACATGCTGCCGCACAAATTTAATTCGTCAAGCAACATACACGCTTCAATGCACGCTGCAATATCTGCATCATTACCGGATTCCTTTTTCCATACGTCAAGCACATATAATGCATCGTTAACTTTCTGGCTGGTTAATGGAAGCACTTCCACAGAATATTTTGTAGTGAATTGATATAAAAGATTTCTTTTCCCATGTAGTTTTTTCCCTGAATAGGTAGCTAACTTTTCTTTAGTATAGACATAATCTGAATCGCCGTCATTGTAATGGTAACCAAAGCCTTTATCAGTAAAAAAATGTAACCAGTCATGGTGAATGGGAAAAAGATATATATCCGGCTGTAGTAATTGTACCAGTTTTTCAGCATATTCCTCATCCAGTGGCATAACAGGCATAATATAGCGTTTGCCGTCGTAGGTTATTCCTTTAATTGCAGTGATATCCCCGGTTATAAGGATATATTGGTGTACTGAACGAAAAAGGTACAGGTTTGCAAATGAATACTCAGATATAGGTATTGATACCTTTTGCAAAAGAGGTTGTAAAATATTTTTGTGCGATAGTTCTAACGAGTGTTCCTGTACTTCCATACAATGCATAAAAGGCTATAGGCAATTGAAATTCAACTCTTTTTTATGCGATAGTAACTGTTTTAGTAAACAAATGAGGGCATGGCAGATTCAAAAATACTAATGCAATTATTACTTGCATTATTATGAATTATACGGTATGCATAATAGTAGATGAGTATGAATTATACTGGTTATAGTGTAAGATTTTAAAAGCAGTATGAAAGATTTTTTACTCTTAACATAAAGGAATTTATACATGATACAATTTCAACAATTAATAGAGGCATCACAAGTTTTTCCAGCCATTTTTTGTGCGGGTGTGTTATTTTTTGGATTGTTGTTGTACTTATTAATGTATATCAAATCTAAAGATGCACTACATTTATCCATGGTAATTATAGGAATTGCAGGATTTACATTTGTATTGAGTGAGTCACTCATTCTTATTATGGGATGGATTCTTAAACCTGATATTGGTATGCAGTTTCATCGCCTTGAACAGGTAGGAGCAAGTTTACTCATTTTTGGTATCCCTTACTTTTTGCACCAGATGTTGGAAATAACGCCTGCATGGAAAAAAGTTAATACCATTATTTACAGAATAATGATGGGCATTACTGTACTGATTATTATAGTAGCCTTTCTATATCCTGATGCATTTGTTTCGGTTACACAGCATCGCCAGGATTGGCTACTACGTCAGGCTGATCACGGTAGGGGAGTTGAAGGCCCTTTATATATAGTACGTGATGGCATACTGGCGCTGTTAATTCTGTATGCGTTTTTCAGCTTTGTTATTGATATGATCATTCATAAACGTATAAAGTATCTTTTAATGTCCTTTATTGGGCTATTGATTGTTATCTATGGTGCGGTGATTGATGTTATCAGTGTCTATACCGGACAATTTTATGATTTCACTCCTGACCTACGCTTTGCACGGTTTGTTGTGGGGATAACACTTTTCATATTATTGTCAATGGGAGCAGTATTGAGGAAATATTTTGATATTGCTAAGGAAACTGAAATGCTCCATAAAGAAATGGCAAAGGAAGCAGAGATAAATAGAAAACAGAATGATTTTATAAAAAACACACTCAAGTTAAATTCGGGACAACTGTATTCGTCTTCAGAACAGCTTTTACAAATATTATCAGGCTTTATGCAAAATTCTCAGGATCAGGCTGCTGCAATAGAGGAAGTCTCAGCATCAGTTGAACAAATATCTGCAGGGACCGAACATGTAAAATCAAGCACTGACCATCAGTTTGATGGCATTGAATCATTATCAAAAGTAATGAAGGCCACAGCTGATATTATGAAAGAAATGGTAACGCTTACTCAGGAAGCGTTACAAAAAATGAGGGGCATCTCGGTTAATGCAAAATCCGGGGAGGAATCGCTTGCATTGATGAATGAAACAATGAATAGCATAGGAAAAAGTTCTGGTGAGATAACTGGAATTATTGCAATTATTAATGATATTTCTGATAAGATAAATCTTTTATCGCTGAATGCAGCCATTGAAGCAGCACGTGCAGGTGATTATGGTAGAGGTTTTGCTGTCGTTGCTGATGAAATATCCAAGTTGGCTGACCAGACTGCAACCAGTATCAAGACAATTGGTGCCCTTATAGTGAATAATGACCGTGAGATACGGACTGGAATGCAAAATGTTACACAGGTTATCTATACCATTAATACTATTATCAAAGATATAGATGTCATTGTATCTCATATAACTGCATTATCGGATACCGTTACACGACAGGCAAAGGAAAATGCAGTAGCTAGTGACAGTGTTGAATCAATAAGGCAACAGTCCGAACAGATAAAAATGGCAATGGATGAGCAGAAGAGAGCTATTGATGAGATATCCAACACTATAGGATCAATAAATGAACTGGCGCAGAAAAATGCTGCAAAGGGGCTTGATATTACCGAAACCGCTAAAATGCTAGTTGAAAAGGTACAAGCAATCAATAAAGATATAGATGAATTCCGTCCTGATGTATAGACAAATTTATATAAAATATATTGACAAACCAAATAATTACTCAAAATGTCACTTAATTTTGTATTAGGTTTTATTTTAATAAATTAAATATATATGGAGTATGCCATATGCCATTTTACAAGTTTATACCTCATGAGGTTAAATTTTTTGATCTGTTTGATAAGCAAGCTGACATAATGGTGAATGCAGTTACCTGTTTTGAAAATTTTGCAGAGAAT
>JBFLZD010000010.1 GCA_040756435.1 Spirochaetota bacterium
ATAAAGATTTTAGTGCAACTTGCGTAGATAGCACATCAAAAATATAGTATAATAATGTGGCGATAATTATAGAATATGGGACTTATGATAGAAACACCTTATTTTAGTAGTTCCGGTGGTGGTCCCCAATAGAATTTTAGGCAATGGATGCCGTTTTCACGGTGAAAATCAAAGGTATATGACCTGTTTTCATAATAACTGGGCAAGTTTTCAGGATAGTTATCGGTATTTATTTCTTTTAATCGCTCTTTGAAATACAAAAAAAATTCTTCCAGCACATTATCCACACAAAATGCAATAATATTGGCAAGCGACATCTTCCATAACTTCTTCACATCTAAGAAAAACTCATATTCCGATTGATATAACACTAAATGTACCCTTTTCCACGGATTGTCTGTACAGCGCTTGCGATAGGCTATGCGTTTAAATGCCACATACTTTTTTTTCTCATTCTTTGCTGCATACATAACCATGTATACAATAAGTGTCCTAAGCGGCACATCTAATTTTTGTGCATCTTCTTGAAGGATGGCTAAATGCTGCAAAGAAATGCAGGTGGTAGTTTCAAAATCCATTATTTCCTCCCAATGTATATTTTTATTGTGGCAAAGTATACTACCGATAACTATCAGTGCAAGCATTTTATTAGAGAATATAAGGTTTTTTCAACACATTTCAGTATTCGATAATAGCAAAATTACAAACCATATTGGACTTTATAATATTAAACAATACAATAATTAATTATATGCCAATGAATAATATTAACTTGACATATTCAGTAACATGTTGAAAAAAACATTTATGAAAAATATTAAATCATTCCAGCAGTTAAAAGAATCTGAGAAAGAAAATAGGAAAAAGATTATTGTTGATGCTGCAGAGCGAGTATTTGCAACAAAGCCTTTCAATCAAGTAACAATGCGAGATATAGCTAAAGAAGCAGGTATTACAGCAGGTGCCATTTATCGCTATTTTCCGGACCAGCAGTCATTGTTTGTGGAAGCTTTCTTGCGAGGTGCAGAAAAAATAATCAATGACCTTGAACATGTTATTTCTCGCAATAAAAATCCTTTAAAAGATACTATCGCCACATTCTTGAAATTTTTGATGAAGCATGATCAGTATTTCAAGATGATGACCCATTTTATGCTGGATGCACATTTAAACCAGGATCTTGTTGAAAAGCTTAATGAAGCAGAACGCAGATTGCTGGATCAGTTTACAAAGTTGTTTGAACGCAGGCAACATGCCAGGCTCCTTGCTCATAGTTTATTTGCTGCAATGAATGGCGTTGTCATTACATTTCACAATTATCCCGGCAGAAGTCAGAAAGACATACACCAGCATATGAACAGGTTGGGTGATATGCTGTATCAGCTATTTTCTAAGTGATGTTAACTCCGTTGCATGTTCTACTTCATGTAATGCACAATTCTGAAATTCATGCAAAAGGTCATGGCATGCATTTTCCCACATAATACAAAGATGCTCGTTTTCCTGTCCCGGGTAAATAAAATTAATCTGCAAACATTCCTTAAATGATGCAACAATCTCATCAATTGATTTGTTGCTTGCATTATAAAGGATATCGTGAATAAAATCATGTACCGGGTACCATGCTGAAGCGCGTTGAATGTCGCGATACATTTGTGTTAAAAGCACATTGCGTGGACCTTCCCATAATTCATTGATCATCATATCACGGAAAAGTCGTGGCAGGCTTGAAAAATCTTCCATAACGCCATGGCCTCCAAATACTGAAATCGCTTTTCGCAAGATATCAGTAGCATCCCATGAAGCAACTATCTTCTGCAGCATGATAAGGATGCGCACACGGAAACGTTTTTTTTGAATTTCTACATCTTCATCTGTCACAAGGCCACCTTTTAATCCGCCAGGTAATGACTGAAACATCTCGTAGATTTTAAATGCACCGGCCAGTGTCCGTTGTGCATAGTGATTAATTTCATCAAGCTGTCGTTTGAGCAGTGGGAATTGGTTAATGGGGAATCCAAATGCGGTTCTGAACTGTGCATACTGTGTTGCTTCGCGCGCAGCACGTATCATGGCAGCTGCTGCTGATAACCCTACCGTGAGCCGGGAGTGTGTCAGGACTATACCTACAACATTGGCAATACCTCGTTCTATTGGCCCAGCTTTATAGGCGATAGCTCCATTGAATGTAATCTCTGCTGTAGGAAGTTCGGCTGTTCCCAACTTCCATTTAAGTCTGTCGATAGTATATCCATTGCGTTTTCCATTTTTTTTATCAATCCAAGACGGCATGACAAAAAGGCCAACATGCTCAGATTCCCTTGGGCGAGCAGTGATAACAACATAATCTGCGTGTGTTGCAGAACAGAAGAATTTTTTACCGTAAAGAAGCCAGTGGTCACCATTATCTACTGCTTCAATATCATTGGCAGCAACATCTGATCCTCCCTGAATTTCGGAGAGGTACTGGGCACCAATTGCAAACTCACCGTCAATCCCTTCTTTACAATGCTGTAAAATTTTTTCCAGTTCAGTATGGTCATGGTATTTTTCCAGAAGTGCAACCAGTCCTTCGGTACATACTAATGGACAGGCAATACCTGCTTCTCCATTTTCATATATAAGTATTAATTTTACCAGACGTTCCCATGGCAGCGTTTTAGATGAAAATAATCCCTGGCCAAATACTTCCCTTTCCATTTCTTCAAGTTCTTTTGGGCGTACAATGCGGTCTATCCTGTGATTATGCCCATCGTAATGTTGTATGAAAATTCTGTTGTGTGGTTGTGCTATTGTATCAGCTATGTCCCGCCATCGGTAAGAAGCTAATGTCGAAAGCTTACGGGCAGCATGGTCAATTTTTTCAAAATCATCTTTTGCAAAATAATGGGTTACCTTTTGTAAAAATAGATCATCTGCATAATAGTCCACGTTTTGACGCCATTTTAGATATTCATCAAAGGTGTAAGTAGTATTCAGTGCCATAATGCCTCCTATAAAAATTAAATTTGTGACCTTTACATAAGAATGACAAATATCGATTCGTTTTTTTTTCAGTATGGTTGGCCATACGGTAAATAAGTATAATAAAAAAATAAACAATGTTTACAATAGTAAATATAATTTACTATATTATATTTTGTCAATAATTTCATTAATTATTTCTAAATGTTGAAATTTGAATAAAATATAAAATAGTGTACACCGGGGGTGTCCCAAAAGACACCTCTTTGCAATGACTTTTGCCTTCCTGTCATTGCGAGGAACGAAGTGACGAAGCAATCTTGCTTTTGAGGGGCATTGAGATTGCTTCGCTTCGACAAGCTCAGCACAGGCACTTCGTTCGCAATGACATTGCGCTCACGCCATTGCATGCCCTACCGTTTCTTTTGAGACGGCCCCTTGTAGACTTTATTCTTTATGAAATTTTTTAAGGAATTATTACTGCAATAATTTCAGTATATATGTATAAAAATTCTTATTTTAATTGTAAACAGTACAGGCATGCCACTTTGAATTAGGGTGTGCTTGAGTTAGGCAGATAAAATGTAGAAAGCCTATAAGTTTGCTGTGTTTTGATTTGGCACTTTCATTTATATATATTTTTGTTGTATGTTTTACTATATATTTAATATGTAATGGTAACAAAAACGATTGATAATGTAACACTTTGGTACTAAATTGATATTTCATGCCGCATGATGAAATTATAGTTTTTAATATAACCGATATTTATTTTTAAGATATGTTTTCAACAGGTGTGTGATATATGAACGAAAATGTATTAACAAAAATATATGAATTAATACTACAACGCTTACAGCAACCATTTACAGTAGATAGCGCGGTGCTGCATTTTGTTGAATCAACATTGGGGATTGATCCACAGGAACTTGCTGAACATATATCAGATGAAAATGGGATTATTGATCTTGTTATAGTACCTGATATACATTTCAGGAAGATTATTGAACCATATATACCAATGTCTGGTGTAAACGGTGAAGATATAGCAACGATAGCAGGCAGCATTGAAAAAGCTATTCATTATATTTCAATTACTATAGAAGGAAAAAGTATCAATTGTAGTAACTCATCGTATTGCAGTGCATTTATACATAAACTTTATTTAGATAAGAAAAATATTGCTATTTCCCCACAAGAAGAATTATTCAATAAATATATTGCAGCACGTATTGCAATACGTTTATTTGCAAAAAATCATGATTTACACATGTTTCAAAAAATTGCAGATGCTCTGGTAGAGGAAAGTGAAGAATTATTAATATATGATTCAATAAAGTTATTCACAAGCATTGTATATGATGAAACAGACATATACACTGCATTGTCAATATATAAACAGCGTTTACAAAAGCAATTGTGGGATATGTATGAATTTAATAGACTTATGGAATCCTATAGTATGGAATTTTTAATGTCAGTGCGGAAAACATTTCCCGTAGTTGATCCTATCAAAGAACAGTATCACATACGACTTATTGATGCTATATGTATTGCTCTCTTTGGCATGCCTGCAAAAAGTTTTGTTCCGGAAATTGAAATTGATAATGATAACTACCGTGATTTGCTGAATACTATTTAGTATTTTTACTGGTTTAGAGTAAAATCATTGATAATAAGTACGTCATTAAATCCTTCAAGCTTACTGGGTAATTCTTTTTTGTTATACAATTGCCTGATGACATATTCCGGTATGGGAAGACTTAACCGTTTGCTTTGCTCAATGCATTTTTCAAGTGGTGTATCCAGAAAGATGGCACCTATAGTTTTTTTATTTTCCTTTGCAATAGTGATAAACCGTTGTCGGGATTTTTTTGTCATAAATGTGTTGATTATCAATACATTGTGCTTATTTTGAATAAAGTGTTCAGTTATCTTGCGTTCAACATGTTTAGCCAGCACATCATCTTCTTCAGAAAATTTTTCTGCTGCCCATGGTTCACCAAAATGTGTCATTTCATACATAAGTTTTCTTAGCTCCAACCGTGATATACGATATAATCCTGAATTTTTAAAATACATGTTTGTAAATTCAGTTTTACCTGATCCATAAAGACCACAAAGAAGAACTATATTATACGTTTTAAATTTTTCTATGGCTTCATAGTATTTCATGTGGTTACCCTCCAACAATACGATTTAATTATTGTGTCATTTGTAATAGCCCAACATGTGGAGATAATAAATTGTATTATCCAGATATTCATTTTGAGTGTACATAGAGCTCATGGAATCCCATGGTGATAAAAGAAATTCATAATCTCAATTTTGTTGGTACTCAGAATGACATTATGTATCAAGATTTCTCCTTGCTGCTTTTGTCAAAATGCCAATGGAAAAAATGTGAATAGAATGACACGTTAAAACATGCGCAAAACGGCAAAATGATTCAATGCGTTAAAATGGTGCTTCTAGTATAGATTATCGGCAAAAGCTGGTTGTTGTCAATAATTATTACCTAGTTACTATCGCCCCATTTAATCTTTGCAATGCATGCATCCATGTTAGGAACCAGAACATCGTTTTGTATGCGGCCACGCAATGGAGTTGCCCTGTATTCTTTTATAAGGACAGGATTGCCTGAGGCACTTGGGGGATACTGTGCATATTCAACCACAAACAATGGTGTATTGTATTTGTACGCACTTTTTGCAGCTTCAAAACTTCCGGCATTGTTTCCTGTTTCAATGATGATGAGCGCATCAACCATTGCTGCAATTAGGCTGTTACGTTTATATGAATTGTGCAGGGCATATTCTTCCTGAGGATTGAATGGCGATATAAAAAGCCACTGGGACATAGTAACGATATCTTTCAATACATCAGGTATTGAAAGTACATTTATTCCCATAGGTAGGACTGCAATGGTGTTACCGCCCGCTTCTACAGCGCCACGATGTGCCATGGTTTGCGGGCCTTTTGCCAAGCCACTTACCACAGTGACGGAATGCTGAGCGGCAATAGCTGCGGCATGATACGCTATGTGATACCCACGCTCACTGGCATTGTGGTCGGATAATATTGCAACTTTTCTTGTTTTAATGATATCCATATTGGCCAAGTAATACAACACAGGGGGTGGATAATCAACATTCTTCAGAATTTTTTCTGGATAGCGTGTGTCAAAAAAAAGGACTGGCTCAATGTTCCTATCAATTAAATCTTCATATTCACTTTCAATTTTTTCGATAGTTACTGCGATCTTTGCAATAAGCTGACTCAACTCTAATGATAAGCCTGTTTCATGAGCTATTGCCTTTGGTTCTAACTCAAAAATATCATACAGTGATAGATTGAGATGAGAAAGTGCTGTATGAATTGTCTTCAGAGAAGCAATCCCTGCACCTTCAATGCGTGATAGGGCAATCCATAATTTTGTATCGTTCATAATGTAGTATAGTATTATACAATATTCAGAGCGATTGTTATTGTACAAGGTATTTAATCAACTAAATTTTATGTGAAGATCCTATGGAGCAAAAAATATTATATCTGGTTATTGTTTGGACAGGTTGTACGCAACATTGTACTTTTGGGAGATGTTTACTAAATTTTTTATACATTTTTGTTTTATAAAAATTCTTGAAATTTTTATGTAGCAAAATAATAAATTTGTAATTTAGTGGAAACAGATGGAGGAATAATTTGAAAAGAGTTCTTTTCCTATTGATTATATTAAGCGTTTTTAATTCTTTTGTCTTGGCAAAAGATAAACCTGAAATGTTTGTTCAATTAGGACACTCTCACTGGGTGACTTCAGTAGCGTTTAGCCCTGATGGAAGATATGTAATTTCAGGTAGTGAAGACAATACCATTAAACTGTGGGATGCAAAAACTGGGATTGAAATAAGAACATTTACTGGGCACTCAGATTATGTAACTTCAGTAGTATTTAGTCCTGATGGAAGATATGTTCTATCTGGAAGCCGTGATAATACAGCTAAACTATGGGAAGTTGAAACGGGAAAGTGTATTAATACTTTTTCGGGTCACTGGTTTTGGGTTGAAGCAGTAGCATATAGCCCTGATTGTAAATATATCCTTACAGCAAGTAGAGACAATACACTCAAGCTATTTGAAGTGAACACAGGAAAAGAAATTTATACATTAAAAGGGAATTCAGAGGCCATTGTATCAGTTGTATTCAGTCATGATGGAAAATATATTGCGGGGGGTGGTGAAAACAAAGCTATAACAGTATGGGATGTTCAGTCTGGTAAAAAAGTTGCTATTCTAAAAGGTCACATAGGATTGGTAACGTCAGTGGCATTCAGTCCTGATGATAAATATATTGTTTCAGGAAGTGATGATAAAACAATAAAACTATGGGACATGCAAACATACAAGAATATATATACATTCGGAGGTCATCAAGGGGGTGTGACTTCGGTAGCATTTAGCCCTGATGGAAAATACATACTTTCAGGAAGTGAAGATAAAACAATAAAGCTCTGGGAGATAGCAACCGGAAATGAAATCTATACTATGGTAGGTCACCTTTACTGGGTAACGTCAGTAGCGTTTAGTCCTGATGGCAAGTATGCCATTTCGGGGAGCAAAGATAATACAATTAAATTATGGGATATTGAAATAAGAAATGAAATTTTAACGTTTAAAGGTTACGCAAGTGTAATTACATCACTGGCGTATGAACCTGGGAAAAATTATTTAGCTGTTGGGGGCGAAGATAAATCTATTAAATTATGGGATTTAAAAACAGGGAAAAAATTTAAAACGTTAAAAGGTCATTCAGATTATATTACATCAGTAGCCTTTAGTCCAGATGGTAAATATGTCATTACGGGAAGTGAAGATAAAACATTGAAAATATGGGAGATAGTAACTGGCAAAGAAATATTCACATTAAGCGGACATCAAGGAGTGATAACCTCTGTAGCATTTAGTCCTGATGGTAAGTATGCAGTATCAGGAAGCGAGGATAAAACTATAAAACTTTGGGATGTATTAGCAGGAAAAGAAATAAATACATTTACCGGGCATAAAGATTATGTTTCTTCAGTAGCATTTAGTCCTGATGGTAAATATATAGTATCAGGTAGCTGGGATAAAACTTTAATTTTATGGGAAAGGGATTCTTCAAACATAGTTCATATTTTTTCCGGCCATGAGTTTTGGGTAGAATCAGTAGCATTCAGTCCCGATGGAAGATACATAATTTCTGGTGGCAAAGACAATACCATTAAGTTATGGGATAGCATTAGTGGAAAATTAATAGTAACATTTAAAGGCCACACAGGAGATGTTACCAGTGTATCATTTAGTAAGGATGGTAAATTATTGCTTTCTGGAAGCAAGGATACAACGTTACGTCTCTGGGATATAGATACTGGCAAAGAAATCCAAACGTTTAAGGGGCACCTGAGTTCAATACAATCTGTTTCTTTTGATGCAACAGGCAGATATGTTTTTTCGGGCAGTTGGGATGGGACTGTACGACAGTGGGATGTTAGTTCTGGAAAAGAGATAGCTCAATTCATAAGCTTTAATGATGATGAATGGATTATTATAACACCAGAAGGGTATTACACTGCTTCAATCACAGGCGATAAATATTTAGACGTTCGTATTGGGAATACTGTATATAGTATAGAAAATTATAGAGAATCCTTTTACAGGCCTGATCTGGTTAAACTGGCAATTATAGGCAATTCCCTAAAAGAACATAAATCAATTGCTGAAGTAAAAAAACCACCTGTAGTAGAAATTGTTAATACATCCAAAAAGGTTGATGTTGATGAGATCCAGATCACTTTAAAACTTATCGATATGGGAGGTGGTATTGGTGATATTAGAATTTATCTCAATGATACATCCGTGGTTCTGGATAATGGAAGAGGAATTCAAATCACGGAACAAATAAATGATAAAGAAATGTATAGAAAATATTCTATTAAAATTCTCACTGGTCAAAACATTATCAGAGCAATAGCATTTGATAAAGATGGTACTGTTGCAAGTAATCCTGCTATTTATAAAGTAATTTCAACATATAAACCCAATGTTCGGCCATCACTATTTGCAATAGTTATTGGCATCAATGAATACAAGAATCCAAAATTAGAATTAAAATATGCTGTAGCTGATGCAAAACTTTTTGCTCAAGCATTAAAAGATAGTTCCCAGCCACTATTTGATAATGTTTCTGTAAAACTTTTAACTAAAAAAGAAGAAACGACTAAAGAAAATATTATTTCAGCTCTTAAAGAATTGAAGAATTTAAATCCAGAAGATGTGTTTGTATTTTATGTAGCCAGTCATGGCATAGTAGATGATGGAGAATATTTTTTGGTAACATCCAATGTTGGTTCATTAAGTACTGCTAAAGTAAAAGAGGATGCAATAAGCCAGGTTGCATTAAAAGAGTTGATTGCTAACGTGCCTTCAACAAAAAAATTGATAGTTATAGATACCTGTAATGCAGCCAAATTAAGTGAAGCGTTACAGGTAGCCTTTCTTACACGTGGGATGAGTGAAGAAACAGCTATGAAGATACTTTCAAGAGCAGTTGGGTCAACAATATTATCAGCTTCTACCTCAAAGCAGGAGGCGTTGGAAGGATATCAGGGACATGGTCTTTTTACCTATGTGCTTGTGGAAGGTTTAAAAGGAAAAGCTGATTATGATAACGATGGTTTTATCAAAACTCTAGAACTAGCAAACTATATTGATGATCAGGTTCCAATATTGGCTGAGAAAATTTTCAAAAGATCCCAATACCCAACTGCTACACCACATGGGCAGGCATTCCCTATTGGAAAAGTAAAATAAATTAAAATTGTTTTTTTATTGCAATTTAAACTTGAATTTGCTTTTTTTATTAAAGGTAATTGTTAATGGAGGTTACAGTAATTATGAAAAAAATAGTATTGTATGGAGCAATTATCATATCATCACTTGTAACATTGGATGCTTATTCACAGGAATATATTGTTACAGGTATTATGCCGTTTACAGCCACAAACAAAAGTCACTCTGAAGTGGTTGTATCACAATTAACTAAAGTTTTACAGCAGTATCCGTTTATTCAATTAGTCGAGCGTTCACAGATGCAAAGTATTGTGAATGAAATCCAGCTTTCTATGACAGGGCTGGTACATGAACAAACTGCTCTTCAGCAAGGAAAGATTTTAGGAATAAAGGTTATGATTTTTGGAGCTATCGATAAAAATAATATAAGCGCCCGTGCTGTGCATACTGAAACAGGCAGGATAATTGCTGCGTCAAGCAATGCTTTTGGGATGGTAGAACAGATTGGCAGCCAATTGGCTCTAGGTATTGAAAGTTTTTTGGCACGGGAAAATTTAAAGAAAATGCGTAACGATAGCCCCGATATTCACGTTGATTTTTGGGTTGAAACAAAAGATGGTAAAAAACTAAGTCCTGGCCAGGGTTTAAAAATTGGAAATTCGGTTAAGTTTAAATTCAAAGCTAACAAATCAGGCTATGTAACAATTGTGGATATACAACCTACCGGGGAAGTAGTTATTCTTTTCCCTAACCAGTTTAAGCAGGATAATAAGATTTCTGCAAACACTGTATATTCAATTCCTGCAGATGATGATGGATTTGAGTTAACGGTAACAGAACCTGCTGGAGAGGATACAATAACATTGTTCTTTACGGAGAAAAAGGTTGAATGGCTGGATATGAAGAAACTGCAGGGTGAAGGTTTTAAAACTGTCAACACTGAGGAACGGTTAGCAGTAACCCGTGGTTTTGCAGTAACGGCTACTGGGCTCAACAACAAACAATGGGAAAGTGTTATATTGAATATAAATGTTACCAAATAAGGGAGCTTCTAAAACTAGTTTTTTGGATGTTCCCTTGTGTGCACAATATAAGGAAGATAAAACTGCTTTTTAGTATATGAATAATTTAGGAAGAAGTTAGTTTTAGAAGCGCACGTAATTTTTCTGGAGGCACAAATGAAAAGAATATTGATATTTGTTGTTATGTGTATGGTTTGCTGTATGGTAACTGGCATAGTTATTGCAGGTGATACCAGTGTGTATGATGATGCAAAGGCAATTGAGCGCGATTCAAAAAATGCCCAAAAAGAAGCAGAAAAGGGCAACTACGAAGGTTCAAGAGAAGAGGCGGGAAAAGGGTTTGATACACCAACAAGCCCATCAAATAATAACAGTGAGTATGATATTCCGATGCCGGGAGATCCGCAGATTGATAATGAATAGAAATATTTTTATATTGGCAGGGTTGTCTTTACTGGTTATTATAGTGTTATATGCTGACGATTTCCTTACTATAAAATCCGGCTGCATACAGGCAACAATAAATGCTATTACCTGGGAGTTAGAAAATTATCAAAATAAACATACGGTAGCGGAAGAAAAAGGTGATATGGTAAGTGCCCAAAAAATGGCAAAAAGAATTTTACAGTGTCAAGAGGAACTCAAACGTATAAAAGCCATAACTCCTGATAAATATATATTACTGGATACAGAAAGCCAAAATGGGAACCAATTGCTTTTTGAAAAGGATAAAATTTTTGGAATGCTCATGCCACCGCTAGTGAAGCATGTAACAATTACTTTAAAAGAAAAGTGTGAAGAAAAGAAACTCCTTTATATTGATGGCATCACGCGCTCTGGGCCCTTTTATCATGTGGCAGGTATTGTTGATAATTATGAGAATCTTAAAGTGGGCAAAAGGTATAGGTTGACTATTTATCTGGTGTATAAAAAAGAATATTTTGGATTTATACCCAATTATTATGTGTATATATCACACTATGAAGCGATGTAATAATTATGTATACGTTAGTTACTGTTGATTGGCTTGGTACTAAATTTGAAGTGTATAATGATAGTCAAATTATTGGTACAATAGTAAATAAAGTTCCCTGGCTTAAATATAGAAGCATTATTACCGTCAATGATACAAAATACATTGCATATCGTGAAAGTTTAATGGGAAAATGGTTATTTTCATCCAATGAGAATAATGCAGTAATAGCAACTGCAATAAAACCAAGTTTTTTCACGGATAAGTTTATAATACAATATAATTCACAGGAACTATCTCTTTCATCGCCTCAATTAAGCATTAAGAATTATTTCATCATTGAAAGAAACAATATAGAGATAGGAATGATTAAAAGGCCAGGGCTTGTAACAAACAAATGGGTGTGTACCATAAGTGACGATATTCCGGCAGAGATAATACACTTTATGTTTTATCTATCACGAATTGTTATTAGCAGTAGATCTTCATAAAAGGTTAATGATAGCAAGCCAGATAATTTTACAGTTACTATCGCATAGAATATGGTATTGACATTATACATTGATAGTATACCATTTGTTTATAGCTATTACATAATACTGAACAGGGGTTTCTATGACACAAAAAATAACCATTGAAAAGAAAGGACACATATTGCTGATTGGGCTCAACCGCCCTGAAAAGCGCAATGCGTTTGATGTCGATATGTACTGGGACCTGGCAAAAGCATATGGCACGCTGGATGCTGATGATGATCTTCGTTGTGGCGTGCTCTTTGCGCATGGTGAACATTTTACTGGTGGACTTGACCTGGTACAGTGGGTTGAGCCGTTTTCAAAGGGTGAGTATCCCACACTGCCGGCTGACAGCAAGGATCCTTTTGGCATTGATGAGGATAATAGAGTATCAAAGCCAATTGTGGCGGCAGTGCAGGGTATATGCTTCACAGTGGGATGGGAGCTTATGCTTGCAACGGATGTGCGTGTTGCTGCTACTAACTTGCGTTTAGCGCAAATTGAGGTGAAGCGGGGTATTTATCCTGTTGGTGGTGCAACCGTAAGGCTTTTTGAGGAGATAGGCTGGGGCAATGCCATGCGGTATTTACTCACTGGTGATGAGATGAATGCACAGGAAGCCTACCGCCTTGGGCTGGTACAGGAGCTGGTTGAGCCAGGTAAACAGTTAGATCGTGCAATTGAAATTGCTGAAGTTATAGCCAAACAGGCACCACTAGGGGTCAGAGCCATCTTGCGTTCAGCACGGCTTTCGCGTGTGGAAGGGGCTAAAGCAGCACTGGCGCGGTTACTTCCCGACCTTTTGCCCATCATGAAAAGTGAGGATGCTCAGGAAGGGGTCAGAGCCTTCATTGAGCGACGTGAAGCTAATTTCAAAGGCAGATGATGTAAAAAATATTTTACGGGAAAAGTTGTGTAAAAGTTATTAAATAATGTGGTAGGTGGGCAATGCGGGTTGCCCCATTAATGCTTTAGCTATATAATATGCTATTGTGATAGTATATCCTAATTTAAAGCCCGTACTTATTAAAAAACCAACAAATGTCATACAGGCTGCTTTCAGGGCAATCCTTGCATCATTTTGAGCTATAAGCTCGCCTATAAATGCGCCAATAAAAGGGCCAATAACAATACCAATGAATGGTAATAGAATACTGCCCACAATAAGCCCAATCATTGATCCCAGTACACCTTTTTTTGAGCCACCAAAGCGGTTAACAATCCATGATGGCAAAATGTAATCCAGCACAGTCAATATTGCGGCGATAGCTCCTGCAACAAGTAAAAAGGTGAAACTAAAAGAAGCAAAACCACTGAAATTAAGAAGAATAAGTGCAAAGAAGCTCAGTGGTGGTCCGGGAAGTATTGGAAATACCGAACCCAAAATACCACCAATGGCACACAGTATTGCTACTATTAAAAGTACTAATTCCATTATATCATGTAATCAAATAAAAATTTGTGAACAGGGGACGTCTCAAAAGAAACCGTGAAGCACGCAATGACCACAGTGTACGTCACTGCAAGCACAGCGTAGCAGTCTCAATACCACGAAAGATGGGATTGCTTCGTCACTTCGTTCCTCGCAATGACAGGAAGGTAAAAGTCATTGCAAAGATGTTCCTTTGAGACACTCCCTGTATCCTTATTTTTTACCACTCGTCACTTTGCCTATCTACATATTTTTCTCGGACTATGGCTGTAATATCGTCAATATAAAAGTAATTCCAGGCAGGTAGACGTTCTAAAGTGCTTGGATTATAAAGTATCTTCACAATTTCTATGTTTCTTTTCTGTGCTAAATATTTATCTTCCTGTGCTATTTCATCGGTAATGGGAACTGACAATTTACGCCATCCTAAAAAGTTTAACTTCCCCAGTACCAGACGTTTGATATTACCATTTGCATCCTTAACTAAAATTGAAAGCTCACCTGAGAAATTTTTTCCATATACCCACATGTTTATGTATTTGCAGTATTTATCAATAATCAACGGTTTTGCGGGTATAATTGTTAATACCGAACCGCTTTTTGCAAATACCTTTACACCTAAATACCGTTTTGAGTTTTGTACAGGGGCAGGATAATCGGTCCGCATTGCTACTCCTGCCTTTTCGTCTTTTACCACCCGTAAACTAATATTTTTATCGGTATAATCTGTTGTTTCAAAATCTTCTATAATAATTTCTTTATATACCTGGTCACTCAGCTGTTTTTCCTGTTCTAAAACTTTCTGTGCTTCTTTTGCTTTTTCATCCTGTGCATATAAAATGCCAATTGAACAGCATAACAGCAGTGCCATGCAACCATATATGATTTTCTTCATACTCCTAATGACCTCCTTGATGATTTTTACTTATTTTGCTTCATTATAAAGATTTATCAATGTAATGTCAACTTAAAATATTTTACTATTTCATTAAACACAGTTCTAATCAATTCTTATTTCAGCATACACACCAAAGTGGTCCGATACATGTATGCCATCGTAAATAGTATCACAGCAAACTTTTGAATTAATTATTTTATCAGGTGATATTGATGTATTAACAATAACATAATCTATACGCTTTGGCTCAAGTTCATGTATTTTGCTTACGTGTGTATATAATGATTCAAATATTTTATTGGTATCTATTGTGTAATATTTTTGTATATTAAGATTTTTCAATGGATTCCATGTGTACGCGTCGGCAATTTTGTGTTGGACAAAAGTATCCTGGAATCCCTGTTGTAAAAAATATTGCATTTCAGGCATGTCAACTGTTGCGTTAAAATCACCCATAACGATGAGTGGTGCATGTTCAGGGACTATTGCTTTGCAATATTCTGCCATAAGCTTTGATTCATTTTTGCGCCACGTATTATCTGCTTCAAGCTTTTTGATAGCATCCTGGTATTCAGCATCAGTATAACCAAATTTTTGCTGTAATTCTTTCAGCAACATCCTGGTGTGTGGTGTATCCATAGGTGAAGCGTGCCAGTGGGTTACAGCAACATACACTGGTTTAGCATTAACTATCACTCTGCCAATCAGTACCTGTGTAGCATCTTCAGTATGGAATGAAAAATAATTGGTAATAATTCCTCCACCCGAAAGTTGTTTGTGTCCAACCTCTTGTAGATGCAATCCTTTACGGGCAAGGATTGCATCACCTTCTTTTAAGTTTACAGGAATGCCGTATCTTCCAATCTTAAGGCCTGCTACTCCAACATGGTAAATGTAGTCGTAATTAATGTCTTTTGCAAGCTTCTCAACATAATAGGGTAGAAAGTTGGCTTCATTAATAGCTATTATATCAGGATTGTATTTTGCTATTTCTTTTAAAAGTGCCTGATATCGTTTTTCACGTATTTCTGGACTTTCATATTCACCCATTTTAAATGTGCCAATATAATCAAGCCCGGACCATACATTAATGGTCATGCATTTTAAGGTATTAGTTTTTAAGCTTTCCAGTGTATTTTGTTTTTTACATGAAATAACAGTAATCATAGCAGCCACCAGTATGATTAAAAAAAAGTAACCGGGAATATTTTTTAAATACATAGCAACCTCCATTATGTAGTCCCATAGAAAAAGGGATTTTTTAATCCTGTCTTTGAACATGGGATTCTTTGCATTTGACTCAGAATAATAATAACTATCGCATTTTATTTTTAATAATGAATAATGATGATTTCTTTATTATAGTTGTGTCAATTACATTTTGCAATTGATTCCTGGTAACTATCGCCCAGAATACTGTAACAAAATAATTGATTGAATTTCAAAAAGCGATAGTTTACGTAAATAGACTAATTTAAGTTGACTTATGTATAATGACACTATACATGTTTTATGAATTGGTTAACTTCAAATATTGAGAAGGAATGGCTGTTGGCTGAAAACTGTTATACAATGAAATGGGTATCATTACATAGATTATACATGCACTATAGCGGATTACGAAGAATACTACATCTGATATCGGTTGGCTTTTTTGTTGTTTTTTCTATGAGCACGTGCGCTTTAGCAGGTAATGATTTTGACTGGTTCTGGTTTGTGTATGAAAAGGGTGAGTATTATAACAGTACATATACAGTTTACCGGCCAGTATACCTGAAAAACATCTACTATGATTCTTCATTCACTGCTTCGTTAATGCCAGTACTATACTGGAAATATACCACACAACGCCAGCATACTGCTAAAGGTGTGTTTGGCTTCTATGAATCTGTTGATTACTGGGGGCCACATCATTACGAAAATGATACTGGTATTTTCCCATTTCTTTTGTATGGCACTTCAACAGATGAAAAAGATAGATATGTGCATGTGTGGCCATTTGGTGGAACCATTAAAGGCAAGCTTGCAACTGATTCAATCACAACATATTTTTTCCCGGGTGTAGCATTGTTCTTCCTGTATCCAACAACATCATATTATGGTATGGCTGTGTATTTAGTTGCTTCACTGGTACCTGTCTATGTTCATTATACCAGTAAAGATTATGATGCGCATGGAATTTTGTGGCCACTTATTCAGTGGGGTAAAAGCCCTGTGCGTGATGATTTACGCATCATGCCAATATATGCCCACAGTAAAAAGAAAGGATTTTATGATACGTATTCATACGGGCTTTTATATAATGTGCGCAAGGAATATATTGGCAATGACATCATGCATACTGTTTTCTTTGTCCCTTTGTATGCACGGCGCTGGCTTGAATCAGGCAAGGCCCAGAGCTCTTCTTTACTGTGGCCTTTCTTTTCATGGGGTTACAATGATAAACATGGAAATCTTGAAATAAATTTTCCATGGCCATTTGTTCAGATACGTGATTGTGATGATCCATTTATTTATAAGCGTATATATTTTCCATTCTATGGGAAATATATTGAAAAAAATAAAACCACTTTTTTTATTACACCTTTTTACTTTGTACTTGAAAAACAAGCAACCGGGTATGAATCTCAGTATTCCATATATGGAATTCTTTTCTGGTATTTTAAGAGGGATTACAACAATGAGCACCAGCGGTATGGGAAGCACTGGCGTTTTTATAAATTGTGGCCATTGTTTCATTATGAGTTCAATGATAGGGGCGATAGTTCCTTTGCATTTCTTTCCATAATTCCTTTCAGGGATGAAGAGGGCTATGAACGCCTGTACCAGCCGTTTTTCAGTATTATTGAGTATTCCAAGCAGTCAAATGGGGATAGACGCTTTGGGCTGTTATTACGAACGTATTTTCAGCGATGGAATAATAATTATTTTGCAATGAAGATTCCATTCATTATATCATATAGCGAAAGAAGTAATGTACTAAATCATTTATCATTATTGTTATCTTTTTTCAGCTATACCAACGATGATGCTGTACAGGAATTGTGTATTGGTTGGATACCAGTATATAAAAACGTTAAGGATAAAAAAGCCTATAAAGCCAGAATTAAAAAGTTGGCTTCAGTGCGGAATGCAGAAGGTGGTATAATAGTACAGGATTTAAGCTTTTTGTGTGTAAGTACATTGCCAGGCGCAACGGTTTATTCATTACGATTTTAATATTTATGGGGACCTTTAAAAACTGCTTTCTTTGGAAATTATTCTTAAAATAGAAAGCGGTTTTGTCCTATATGTTGTGCCCACAAGGGAACATCCAAAAAACAGTTTTTAGAAGTTCCCTTATTATTTGAATTGTTATGTAAAATTTTTAAAAGGGATAGTTTATATACCTAAAGCTTTTTTAAGGCTGGAATATGGTAGAAAAAATTAAACATACTGTCATTAATTTTATAAGCGATATCGGTACAAATACACTGAATATTATTGCAATGATGGGATATTGTATGCTGCTCTTTTTAGAAGTTGTATATTATTCTAAAGCAGCGTTTGAAAAGCGCCGTGAAATTTTAAAACAGATGTATTATGCAGGGGTTAAAACGTTTATTGTAGTATCAATAGTTGCACTTTTTACAGGGATGATACTTGCTCTTCAAACAGGGCTTGAATTAAAGCCGTATCAGCAGCAGGCTCTGGTTGGTAATATTATTATAGCAACGCTAACAC
Organism: Spirochaetota bacterium; assembly: GCA_040756435.1. Lineage (NCBI taxonomy): Bacteria > Pseudomonadati > Spirochaetota > Spirochaetota bacterium. Next base: position 18,356 of record JBFLZD010000010.1, read on the forward strand.
GGGAGATGGCACCATTTGTCACAGCAATTATTTTAATTGCTGCAGTTGGTTCAACCATGGCTGCTGAAATTGGTACCATGACAGTTTCAGAAGAGATAGATGCACTTGAGATGATGGCAATAAGTCCTGTTAAGTTTTTAGTCATGCCACGAGTTATAGCTCTTGCCATTATGTTGCCTATTGCTACAATTTATACTAATCTGCTGGGCAGTATTGGGGGTGGTATTGTTGCATACTTTCAGCTGGATGTAAGCTTTGATGTATATTATACACATGTCCTTGATTCATTGCATTTCAAGGCTACCTATGTTGGGCTTTTGAAAGCTTTTGTTTTTGGTATGATGGTTTCTACCATCAGCTGTGCTAATGGTTTGCGAGCAACAAACGGAGCGTTAGGTGTGGGGAAAGCAACACGCAATTCTGTTGTGTCATCATTTTTGATGGTACTCATTGTGGGATACTATATTACAGCTCTTTTTTATGGAAAATAAAATTCTATAGTCATCAAAATGTGTAAATTATGATTGAATTCAGAAATGTTACCAAAACACTCAGTGGAATAAAGGTTCTCAATAACTTGAGTTTCAAAATTGAAAAAGGTGAAACGTTTGTTATCATTGGGCGTTCAGGTACAGGTAAAACAGTAACATTAAAGCATATTGCAGGATTGCTTGAACCCGATAACGGACAGATTTTAGTTGATGGTGAACAAATGAACAGTATCAGCAAAAGCCAGAGAGATAGATTACGGGAAAAAATTGGATTTGTATTCCAATCAGGGGCATTAATTAACTGGATGACCGTTGAGGAAAATATAGCCCTTCCCCTGTTAGAGCATAAATTGTATCCACCAGATGAAATAAAACGAATTGTAGAAGAAAAGATGGATTTATTACAACTCACATCAGCCCGGGATAAGATGCCAGCTGAAATAAGTGGTGGAATGAAAAAACGTGCAAGTTTGGCACGGGTTTTGGTACGTAATCCCCAAATTATTTTATATGATGAGCCAACGTCAGGGCTTGATCCAGTGATGTCCAGTTTAATTAATACTATTATAAATCAATTAAAAAAAGATTATACAATAACACAGGTTGTTGTAACTCACGATATGGATAGTGCTTATGCGGTTGGTGATAGGATTGCAATGCTGTATGATGGAAAAATTATACAATGTGATGAACCTGATGGAATACGGAATACTGATAACCCAATTGTACGGCAGTTTATTTCAGGTTCATTAGAAGGACCAATTGATGTGTTATAATTATTATACTATTGGAGGGTGATATGAAACAGGAGATAGCGGTAGGGATAATAGTTATTATAGCTCTTACGGTGTTGGGCTATTTTACTATAATAATGAGTGGAGAAATCTTTGAAACACATACATATTACCCAATGACAGTTGTGTTTAAGGATGTTGAAGGTTTGTCGGCAGATGATAAAGTGCGGGTTAATGGGGTGCTGTCGGGATATGTTGATACAGTAGAATTAATTGATAATAATGTTGTTGTAAAATTACGGTTATATAATCATTTTACGCTGTATGAAAATTATGAAATTATGGTACGAAATGAAACAGCTCTGGCTGGGAAGTATGTAAGTATTAATCCAGGAACACCTATGGACGAAAATGGCAAACAGTATGCAGTTATTACCACCAGGGACAATCTTGTGGGAACTGCAGTTACCGACCCTTTTACACTGCTTTCGCGTCTCATTGCTGATAATAGGGGAAATGTTAATGCCACTGTTAAGAATTTGCGTGATATAACTGATAAAATTAATTCGGGAAAAGGCACACTGGGCAAGATAATTAACGAAGATACTGTTCATGGACAGGCAACTGATTTGATCAAGCAATTGCAGGATACTATTGAAGATACCCGTGAACAGGCACCAATAACAAGCTTCCTGCGTGCTGCGTTAACAGCGTTTTAACAATATATGTTACAATCACGTTAAATTTTTCACAACGATAAAAAAAAATATTGGAATTTTACTTGCACCAAACTCATTGTTCTGAAGTTTTAATGGTTATTTTAATAAATTTTGATAAATTTTGATATAACGTATTTCAACACCACCTCACAGAAAGGAATGTTTACATGCCCAGGCGCACTGATATTAAAAAAATTTTGATAGTTGGTTCAGGACCAATTGTTATAGGGCAGGCGTGTGAATTTGATTATTCTGGTTCACAGGCCTGTAAAGCGTTACGGGAAGAAGGTTATGAGATAGTTCTGGTTAATTCCAACCCTGCAACGATAATGACCGACCCTGATATGGCTGATAAAACCTATATTGAGCCAATAACTCATGATATTGTAGCACACATTATTGAAAAGGAAAGACCTGATGCATTATTGCCTACCGTTGGAGGGCAGACTGCACTGAATATTGCTGTCCAGCTTCATGAAAGCGGGATATTACAAAAATTTGGTGTTGAACTGATAGGTGCAAAGATTGATGCCATAAAAAAAGCCGAGGACCGGGACCTCTTTAAAAAGGCAATGCTTGATATTGGGCTTCGGGTGCCAAATTCGGCACTGGCATCTTCAATTGATGAAGCTTTGAAGGTACTGGAAACCATTCCACTGCCCATTATTATCAGACCCGCCTTTACATTAGGTGGTACAGGTGGCAATATTGTGTATAATCAGGAAGACTTTGTTGAGCTTGTGCGTAAGGGATTGGATGAATCGCCAATAAGCCAGGTGTTGCTGGAAGAATCCGTCATTGGTTGGAAAGAGTTTGAGTTAGAGGTAATGCGTGACCTCAAAGATAATGTAGTTATTATATGTTCCATTGAAAACTTTGATCCAATGGGAGTTCACACCGGCGATTCCATAACTATTGCCCCCCAGCAAACCCTAACCGATAAGGAATATCAAAATTTGAGGGATATGGCTATCAAGATAATACGTGAGATTGGTGTGGAAACAGGCGGTTCCAATATTCAGTTTGCAGTAAATCCCAAAGATGGCAGGGTAATGGTTATTGAGATGAATCCCCGCGTCAGCCGAAGTTCTGCATTGGCTTCAAAAGCAACGGGCTTCCCCATTGCAAAGATTGCTGCAAAATTAGCTGTTGGGCTTACCCTTGATGAAATTGCAAATGATATTACCCGTGAAACACCTGCATGCTTTGAACCTACCATTGATTATGTTGTTACCAAGATTCCACGCTGGGCATTTGAAAAGTTTGAAGGTGCTGACACAACGCTTGGCACACAGATGAAATCAGTTGGTGAGGCAATGGCAATTGGGCGTACTTTCAAAGAATCATTTCAAAAAGCGCTGCGTTCGCTGGAAATTGACCGATATGGGTTTGGTTCGGATGGCAATTTGAAACTTGATGCACTTGTTGATGCAATTCCTGAGCGGCAAAGAAATGACATTATTGAACAGAATTTGCGCATTCCACGAGAACAAAGAGTGTTTTATATCAAGAAAGCTTTAGAGTTACAGTGGAGTGTTGAAAAAATCCATGAATTAACGTCAATAGATCCATGGTTTTTAAATCAATTAAAAGAGCTTGTGGAAGCAGAACGTGAATTTGTTGCACAGGCTAAACAGGGTTTGCAAAAAGATAATATTCTCAAAATGAAACAATTGGGTTACTCCGACAGGCAGCTTGCGTTTTTACTTCATAAAGATGAATTGAAAGCATTATACGATAAAGGCCTTGATGTGCAGAAAGACTATTCAAAGCGGTTGAATGAACTGGAAGACAGTATCAGGAAATTTAGATTTGAGCATGCGATAGTTCCTGGGTACAGGCTGGTTGACACCTGTGGAGGTGAATTTGAAGCATACACCCCGTATTACTACTCTTCGTATGATGATGAGGATGAAGCAAAGCATACAACAAAACGCAAGGTCATGATATTAGGTGGTGGCCCAAACCGTATTGGGCAGGGTATTGAGTTTGATTACTGTTGCTGTCATGCATCATTTGCATTACGAGAAGCAGGTGTGGAATCCATTATGGTAAACTCAAATCCTGAGACTGTCTCAACCGATTATGATACTTCAGACAGGTTGTACTTTGAGCCATTGACATTGGAAGATATACTGCATATCTATAACAATGAAAAACCTGATGGCGTTATAGTACAGTTTGGCGGGCAAACCCCTTTGCGGCTTGCACGCCGACTTGAAGCAAATAGCGTTAAAATTTTAGGTACATCTCCTGATTCCATAGACAGGGCTGAAGACAGACAGCGTTTTGCCCAGGTTGTAAATAAGCTTAAGCTTAATCAACCGGAAAATGGCATAGCATTCACTCGTGAAGAGGCAATTGAGCAGGCAACACGGATAGGGTATCCAGTACTTGTGCGTCCATCGTATGTACTGGGCGGAAGGGCAATGTCCATCATTTATGATGAAAAAAGCCTATTAGAGTATATAGTGTCTGCTGTGGAACTATCGCCTGAACATCCTATCCTTATTGATAAATTTTTAGAAGATGCTTTAGAGATAGATGTTGATGCGCTGTGTGATGGTACGGATGTATATATTGGTGGCATTATGGAGCATATTGAACTGGCAGGGATACATTCAGGTGATTCTGCATGCAGTTTACCACCCGTAAGCGTTCAACCTGCCATGATGCAAACAATTATTGAAACAACGACTGCACTGGCAAAGGAACTCAATGTTATTGGACTGATCAATATTCAGTTTGCTATAAAAAATGGCATTTTATATGTTCTGGAGGTTAATCCCCGTGCGTCCCGTACAGTGCCATTTGTGTCCAAAGCAACGGGCGTGCCGCTTGCAAAGATAGCGGTGTGGCTTATGCTTGGTAAGAAGCTAAGGGATTTTGGATTAATTCACATGAAAAAGATTCCCTATGTTAATGTAAAAGAAGCAGTATTGCCTTTCAACAAATTCCCTGGTGTTGATACGTTGTTATCTCCCGAAATGAGGTCAACTGGTGAGGTGATGGGCATTGCTGCACATTTTGGCGAAGCATTTTATAAAGCAGAATTGGGAGCAGGTGACAGGTTGCCCCTATCGGGTAGCATTTTTTTAAGTATTAACCAGCGGTCAAAGGAGGAACTGCTGGAAGAAATGCGGCAGCTGCATAAAGAAGGCTTTAAGCTTATTGCCACAGAAGGTACCGCGGCGTTTCTCAATGAGCATGGTATTCCCTGTGAAAGAGTGTTCAAGGTCAGTGAAGGACGCCCCAATGTTGTTGATATAATAAAAAATAAGCAGGTTGACCTTATTATCAATACCCCAACAGGAAAGCGGCCAAAAGAGGATGCCTACACCATACGCCAGGCTGCAGTGCGTTACCGGGTACCTATTATCACTACGCTGGCTGCTGCTAAAGCTGCTGTACAGGGTATTATTTCTATGAAAAAAGCTGGACAATTTACCGTAAAACCTGTACAGGAGTATCATCTGGAGGTGCAGTAGTGTGTGAAGAAAAAGTATTGATGAATGCAAAACAAATTGAAGCAGCAATTAATACAATCAGCAAAGGTATTGTCAAAGAATTTGGTGATATATCAAATGTGGCGCTAGTTGGCATACAAACCCGTGGGGTGGAGATAGCCAGACGGATAAAGAAACATCTGGAAACAAGTAGCGGTAAAGAAATAAAAATGGGTACTCTTGATATTACATTTTATCGTGATGATTTAGCAACACGGGGAGTGCTTCCGGCAATAAAAGAAACAACAATAACATTCAATATTACCAAAAAGATTATCATTCTTGTAGATGATGTGCTTTTTACCGGAAGAACAATCAAAGCTGCACTGGAAACATTGATGTCATTTGGCAGACCTCAAATAATACGACTGGCTGTCCTTGTTGACCGTGGTAACCGTGAACTTCCTATTCAGCCGGATTATTGTGGCTTGAAGGTGCAGACAAAAGTTAGTGATAAGGTAAAAGTTCGACTTAAAGAAACAGATGATATTGAAGATACTGTGTTATACTGCACCGAATAAATCAAAGAAAAATTATGAAACCCACCTTCCATTGTATTCCATGCCATGTGAACCATAGTTATCGTATTGTATCAAAACTAAATCTTAATGGAGATAGTTCATTACGTTTAATGCAGGAACTTACGCGCGTTAGCATGGATGGTTTTCCAACTCCTCCTGATTGCGCATATAAATTATATAAAACAATTTCGCACGTTACGGGGGTACAGGATCCCTTTAGTGATGAAAAAAAACAAAGCAATGCCTTGATGCTTGATTTGTTACCACAGTTGCGTGCGTTGTGTTCAGGCAAACAATCAATTCAACAGGCTTTGCGGATAGCTGTTGCTGCAAATAGTATTGATTATGGCATTGGAGATCAGGATTGTGGTACTTTTTCGGTGCAGTTTAAAAATTTAGTGGATGATATAGAAGTTCCAGATGATTTTTACAATGAATTTATTAAAGCAATGTCACACTCACAAAAGATTCTTTATATAGCTGATAATGCAGGTGAGATAGTAGCTGATATGCTACTAATACAACAACTTCCAGTGCAAAAGATTACCTGTGTTGTTCGTGGAAATCCTGTGATAAACGATGCAACAATGGAGGATGTGCACTCTGTTGGACTTGATACAATTGTTCCAGTAATTACAACAGGCGATAGTACTCCAGGAATAAACCTTCATAGAAGCAGTAAAGAATTTTTACATGAACTATCGCAGGCGGATATGGTAATCCTTAAGGGGCAGGGAAATTTTGAAACCATGATAGATGCAAATCTTAAAGGGTTTGTAAAAAAAGACACAAAACTTTTTTTTATTTTTAAAGTGAAATGCTTGCCGGTTGCGGAATTTTTACAAAAAAATATAGGTGATAGTGCGTTTATACTACGGGAAGTATAAAGCGTCCATATGACCATATCCATTGATTCTTATGAAATTCTTTTAACTTAATTGAGAAAGATTAAGACATTAAAAAATATGTGGCTTTATAAAAGTCAAGTGCCACAGAAGGGAGTGAAGATTTTTTTGAGGGTCAGAGCCCTGAAGGAACAATAAAAAAGGCCGCCCCAAATTTTGTTTTGAGACGGCCCCTTTATATAAACCTTGTAGCTAAAATGTTTATGCAGCTTTTTTCACAGGAGGCTTGAGCAGAGCCATTACTATCATAAGACCAATAACACCCAGTACAAGTGTTGGCCAGAAAGCAACCTGATATGAGCCAAATACATCTTTTGCCTGCCCGGATATGATGCCACCTATGATTGCACCAAGGCCGTATGCAAAAAATACTACACCATAATTACGTGCATAATTCTTCAAACCGTAGAAAGCAAGTGTAGTAGTTGGTGCTATTGCAAGCCATCCACCCAATATAAGCCAGAATCCACAGAAAGCTACTACGTAAAGGATAACATCCCCTTCTTTTGCCAGTAACATCATAATAGATACTGCAATAATTATTAACAGGTTAAGAATTGCTGCACCTTTTGGAGTAATCTTATCAGTGAGCCAGCCAAAAAGTGGCCGACCTAATGCGTTAAAAATTGCAAAAATCCCAACCAGGGTTGTTGCAGTTTCGCCATCAATTTTGATTATTTCACTGCCTACTGGTTTGGAAATACCAATAGCCATCAAACCAGCCAGACAGCCAATGATATATGCTAAAAATAAGCCCCAGAAGGTAGATGTTTTTACCATTTCAGAGGAATCAAAATCAACTGCACTTGCTGCTGCAGCAGAAGGTGTCCATCCAGCAGGTTTCCAGCCGGATTCAGGATTTCTAAACGGAAGTGCAAGTAGTACAATAAGAATTGCAAATGCAATACCAAAATAAAGGAATGTCGTTGAAAGGCCAACTGAAGGTATCAGAGCGCCTGCTAATTTAGCAGTGATTAACGCTGAGCCGCCAAAACCAGCCAGTACCAGACCTGTGGCAAGCCCTTTTTTGTCAGGGAACCACTGGCCAACAATGTTTATGGGACATCCATAAACAATCCCAACACCGCTACCTGCAATGATACCATATGTTAGTATTAAAAGGTTAATGCTTTTTGCTTCTGCAGCAAAGTATGAAAGCGCCCATCCTAACCCAACAACAAGGCCGCCAAAAATGGATAACTTTTTGGCCCCCAGTTTAGCCATTATTCTACCTGAGAAAAACATGAGGATTGAAAAAAATGCCAGGAAAAACATAAATGGCAAATTACCCTGAGTTGCAGTGATACCAAAGCTTTCCGTGATTGGTTTTAAAAATACGCTGTACGAATACACACTGCCCAGGCACAGGCATATTATCAAGCCTGTAATAACATACACCCATCTACCAGCTTCTGGCGACAGGCCAAAAAGTTTGTTGTGATGTGTCATATAACCCGATCCTCCTGTAAATTTTTAGTTACCTATAGGTTTTATATAAAAAACTATGCAAAGCAAATGTATATTCCTTATATTAGTCAAGAATATTTTTTTGGGCACCTCTAAAAACTACTTTCTTCCTAAAGTTTTATATAATCGAAAGCAGTTTTATCCTAATATATTGTGCTCACAATGAAACATCCGACAAAACCAGTTTTTAGAAGTTCCCTTTATTTGTGTTAAATTGCTTCTTTTTTGTTATTATCCGCTTTTGATATACTCTGCGTTTTGAAGTTGGAGTAAAATTGTCTGGTAACCGCACATGGCTCATCGTACTGCTGTGAGGCATTCCACCATATAAAACCTTTCACGCCAGCATCATGTACCGCCTGTATTTGTTTTGCCATGTATTCCTGGAATGATAAGCCTGACATGGCAACACGTATTTTAAACGCCTGTATGTACATAACAATCTGGGCATTCTTTGTACGTTCTTTTGCTCTTTTCCCGGTTATAAATACCGTGTAATACGGATCGGCCATTAATTTTTTACTCCATGTATAGTGGGAGGGATATGCCATGGGGCAGATGACATCAACCACCTGATCAAGCCCTTCCATGCGCTGGCCAATAGTATCATTGGTATTGAGAGGTATACGGCCAAATATGTCGCAAGCAACTTTTACATTGTATGGTTGCAATTCTGTTTTTGCTCGTGCTAAGAATCCTTCAATAGTTTTAAAACGCTGTTCCAGAGGGACATGTTTCAGTATACCATAATCATTAAAACGTATATAATCAAACTGTATTTCCCTGAAGCCACTTTCACAGGCTTTTTTTGCAAGTTCTAACCTTCCTTTGATGAGTTCCTCAGGGACAGGATATACTTTTAATCCATCGGGGAACATTACCACACGGGCAATTGGATAAATACCTTGCGAAATTACGTAATCAACATTTTCCTTGGGAATTAAAAACTTATTATTGGATTCATTGTGTACATCAATTACTACTGCATTGAATCCTGCATCTTTTGCTTTTGTAATAAAATTTTTAAGTAGATTAATATCACGTCCCGATTGTGAGTTTAAGTAAATCCCTTTATAAAACTCAGGTGCAGGCATTGGCTGTTTGACTTCTTCAACAGTAACCTGCGTATCAGTTTTTCCAAACATCTCAAAGCCAATAAGAATAGCTACTATGGTGATAATACATATAAGCAGTACGGCAATCTTTTTCATAGTGGTTCCTTTCTGTTAGTTATGATTGTGGTATATGGTTATACTATTGCTAAATTTGTCGACTAAAATATATATTCGTTATATCAAAAAACAGTGCTAAAATTTTTATTTACTTATAATGTATGGTTGTTATGTAATACAATGTGTACTACTATATTCTGGCGATAGTTCATGTGTAAACTGCTATGCGATTATGGTCATTACATCCAAAATATTTAGACCCTCAGGGAATCGTTGCTGTATGGCGGGAAGGGTTGCTTGCAAAGAAGGTACTTGAAGGCAATACTAAAGGGTACAGGCATCATCCGCAATTGATACGGTTTGCCAATTACACCCAACCACTGCAAGCTATACAGGCTTATCTTTTCTGGATCTATGATGATGCAAAAAGGCGAGGCTATCAGTTTTCTGCTGAAAAGATTGACACAAAACCACTGATGGCGTTAATCCCGGTTACTATCGGGCAACTACACTATGAATTTGAACATTTGCTAAAAAAGGTGTATATTCGCAACAGAGCCTGGTATCAGGAACTATCGCACAAAAAAAAGAATATACAATGTAATCCTGTGTTTTACTATATTGAAGGTGATAGCGAGCCATGGGAGAAGAAGCAATAAAATCAAAGATCATATCAGATAATCCATTCAGAGCACTGAGGGTGTATAATTTCAGGCTTTTTTTTATGGGCCAGTTTATTTCACTCATTGGGACCTGGATTCAGCAACTTGCTTCAAGCTGGCTTATGTACCGCTTAACTGCTTCATCCATGTGGTTGGGGTTACTTGCATTTTCTGCACAGCTTCCCATTTTTTTATTTACGCCCATTACCGGTGTGGTGGCTGACCGTTATAATCGGCATCGTATATTAATGATTACGCAAATCCTTTTATGTATGCAATCCCTGGTTTTAGGATTACTGGTGGTACTGGGGTATATTACACCAGTGTGGCTATTGGTGCTTAATATCATGCAGGGGTGTTTTAATGCTTTTGATATGCCGGTGCGACAGTCATTTGTATTTGACATGGTTGCCGAGAAGGAACTTTTAAGCAATGCCATTGCCTTAAATTCAGTTGTATTTAACAGTACCCGCCTTATTGGGCCGCCACTTGCTGGTTTCTTAGTGGCGCAGTTTGGCGAAGGTATGTGCTTTTTAATAAATACTGCAACATTTTCTGGAATTATTATTGCACTGCTTTTTATGAAAAATGTTACTTATACTTCTATATCTCGTGCAGGTAATTTCAAGGAAAATATCATTGAAGGCTTTCAATATGTAAAAAACCATTACCCAATCCGTACGGTGTTATTGCTTCTGGCTTTGATCAGTTTACTGGGAATGCCGTATATGGTGCTTATGCCGGTTGTTGCAGTAGAAATTTTGCATGGTGATTCCCACACTCTGGGTTTTCTTTTAGGTGCGGCGGGGTTAGGTGCGCTTATTGGTGCGCTTTTTATAGCATCACGAAGCCATACTACACGGTTTGAAAATACTATTGCTGCTGGTTCACTTTTACTTGGATGCGGGCTTACACTGTTTTCATTTTCACGGAATTTATATATTTCACTGGTTCTCATGTTTATTATTGGTATTAGTTTAATTGTTCAGATGGCATCATCAAATACGTTTATTCAGTCAATGGTGGAAGATTCAATGCGTGGCAGGGTCATGAGCCTGTATACCATGTCATTCATGGGTATGGCTACCATTGGCAATCTATTTGCAGGACTAATAGCACACCGTATTGGTGTTCCCCTTACGCTGCTTTTAAGCGGTGTGGGATGTACTATTGTTGCATTATTGTTTTATAAGAATTTGCATATATTGAAAAAAAATATTATGAATCTTGTTCGATAGTTACTGTATAGGTGAAATTGTTTTTAAAACTTTTGTTGACATACAAACATTATCATTTTATATGTGTAAAGCTCTCCATTTTAGCTTTATACTTCCGTCATAAAATCCTTGTATTATGGGGTATGTGTATGACTATTCTTACCACAATTGAATCCGACCTTAAAGATGCAATAAAAAACAAAAATGAACTGTTAGCAAGCACTCTGCGTATGCTAAAGTCTGACATAATGTATGAAAAAACAAAGGGCACTGAAGAATTAACCAATGAAAAAATAATTGAGGTGTTAACACGCAGTGCCAAACGACGCAAAGAAGCCATAACTGAATATAAAAAAGCAGGTAGAAATGATTTAGCTTCAAAGGAAAAACAGGAACTGGAGATCATCATGAAATACCTGCCGCAGCAGATGAGCGAAGCTGAAATTGCTGCTCATATTGATACGGTTATTGTTTCTATGGGAACTGTTACTAAAAAAGATATGGGCAAGGTCATGGGGCAGGTTATGAAAGACCTGAAAGGCAAAGCAGACGGACAGATTGTTAAGCAGATTGTACAGAATAAACTTGAAAATCTGTAAATTTTTATATATATTATTATCAAATGGCTATCCCCCAAGATACGATTGAACATATACGGCAGAAAGCTGCTATAGAAGATATAATCAAACGCTATGTTCCCACCCTTACCAAAAAGGGTAAGAACTATGTTGGATTATGTCCATTTCATAAAGAAAAGACTCCTTCGTTTACGGTATCACCCGATAAACAGATGTTCTATTGTTTTGGATGTCATGAAGGCGGTAATGTCTTTACGTTTATAGCAAAGGTTGAGCATGTTGATTTTGTTGAAAGTGTAAAGATTGTAGGGGAACTTGTTGGCATACCAGTTCGTGATGATGTAAAATATAAAGATGATGAATACAGCAGGCTTTTAAAAATCAATGCTCTTCTTTGCCAGAACTATCGCAAAGCATTACACCAACCGGCAAACAGACATGCGCTTGATTATCTTTTGAACCGTGGAGTAACCATGCAGAGCATTGATGAATTTGAGCTGGGCTATGCTCCTGACGGGTGGCATTATGCTACTGATAGTATAAAAAATATGAATATTTCACTTGATGTGGCAGTAAAAACGGGCAATATTAATAAAGTAGAAAAAAATGGCACCACTCATTACTATGACAGATTCAGAAACAGGGTTATATTCCCTATTTTTGACCAAAAAAATGAAATTATAGGATTTGGTGGTAGAATAATTGCTCAGGGTGAACCCAAATACCTAAATTCTCCGGAATCACCTGTTTTTCAAAAGCGGAATATCCTTTACGGACTGAATAAATCACGGCAACACATAGCTGAACTTGGCAGGGCAATAGTTGTTGAAGGTTACCTGGATGTCATTGGCGTGTATCAGGCGGGTATTCAAAACGTGGTTGCTCCTTTAGGTACCGCGTTAACACTGGAACAATTGCAGCTTTTGTCACGTTTATGTCATGAGGTAATCATTGTATTTGATGCTGACTCTGCCGGGATTAAGGCTTCGCTCAGGTCACTTGAAGTTGCTCAGAGTTTAAATATTGATATTCGTATTGCACAATTGCCACAGCTTGACCCGTTTGATTTTGTAGCAAAGTTTGGCGTTAGGGAGTTTATGGCAATTATTGACAGAGCATTACAACCCGTTGATTTTAGAATTGAGCGTGTCATTGCGGAAAATAAGGGCAAACAGGTTGATGTATTAAAGCAACTTTTTGCAGTATTGAGGGATATAACTTCTGAAGTAGAGCGGCAGTATTACTTTAAAAAGCTGGCCACCATGTTTCAAGTTCCAGAGCAGGCTATACGCACTGATTATGAGCGTTTTGCAAAAGGGCAAAAAACAAATGGGAGGGCGATAGTAACCAATAATACGCCTTTAGATTTTTATGATAAAAGCCAGCGTGAATTGGTACTTTTACTGTGCAATTACCCTGAACTGGTTGAACATGCAGTTGTGGATTGCTCTCTGTCACAGTTTACCGATACAGTAGCAAAAAATATCTACCAGGCAATAATTGACCTGTATGAAAAGAATGAACCTGTTTCACTGGATAAAATGTTTGATTTTTTCCCTGAAGGCCAGGAAGCACAATTACTTACTCAGGGTTTTTCAAAGCAGTTTGCATTTGAGGATCCTAAGGTTGCCTATTCAGAAATAATATTAAATATGCGGCTGTATACTATCGACAAAAAAATTAATGAATTTGCAGAAAAAATTAAGAAGAACGAACAGGATAATATACAATATTATATGACCGAATTAGAGGTATTGCGCCGGGAAAGAGAAAAATTGGCTTCATATATCTATAACAAAGGCAGTGCAAAGATTTAAGATCACAGTAAATTTTTAATATAAAGGGTAGAGTTTATTATGGCAAAGGGTGATGTTCTTTTAGAAAGCATTCCAGAAGTTAAAAAACTTGTAGATTTAGGGAAAACCAATGGTGAGATTACCTATGATGAGCTTAACGATATTTTGCCCGATAAGATATTAAATTCTGATAAAATTGATGATATTTTCATTCTTCTCAATCAGTTAGGCATCGATGTTGTTGAAGAGCCTACACGGCGTGCGGAAGCAGTGTTGTCAAAAAAAGAAAAATCCCATTCAAAAAAAGCAGCAACTCCAACATCAGAAACCGCTGTTTCCGATGATCCAATTCGTTTGTATCTGAAAGAAATTGGGAAGGTATCACTGCTTTCCGGTGATGAAGAGGTGAAGCTGGCAAAGCGTATAGAAGAAGGCGAAATTCTTATTGAGAATGCTGTGCTGGATTCTACTGTGCTTCTCAATGAGCTTATCAAGAATCATTCAAAAGTTAAAGGCGGCAAAATTAAACTAACCGATGTGTTGCGGATAAATAAACTCTACTATTTTTCTTCTTTTGACATGCATGATTTAGAAAAGCGCTATGAAAATAATATGAGTATTATCATAGCGGAAGATAAAAAAATAATGCAATACCAGAATAAACTACGGAAATTAGCTGAAGAATCCAAAAAGGCATTGGAATTAAAAGAAAAAATAACTGAATCACGCAAAATTATTAAAGATGCGCTGGTAAACCTTCAGGTACATGAAAACGAAATAAATAAAACAGCACAGCGTATTTTGTCAATGGTTACCAGAATAAAGGAAACCCGGCACTTCTTCAAGAGCATTGAAGATCATTTTAACAAATCGGTAAAAGAGTTAAAACAGTATGGTCGTAAATTGGAAAAGAATGAAGATGTAAAAAAAATATTAAAAGAACTGAAAGTCAAGACCAAAGATGAAATTTTAGAGATAGTTAAAGATATCAGAAATAATGAACGCAAAATCCGCCGTATAGAGCAGGAAGCAGGTGCCACCTGTGATGAAATTATGCAGCGGGGCACACAAATTGAGATTGGCCACCGCAAGATTTCACTGGCAAAAAAAGAGCTCATAAATGCAAACCTGCGGCTTGTAGTATCCATTGCAAAGAAATATGCCAACCGTGGTATGCATTTCTTTGACCTTATACAGGAAGGAAATATTGGCTTAATCAAAGCTGTAGATAAGTTTGAGTACCGCAAGGGGTATAAATTTTCCACCTATGCCACATGGTGGATACGGCAGGCAATAACAAGGGCAATTTCTGACCAGGCGCGTACCATACGTATTCCTGTCCATATGATTGAACAGATAAACAAAGTAATGCGTGAAACACGCCTCTTTCAGCAGGAATTTGGCCGTGAACCAAGCCCGGAAGAATTAGCCGACAGGTTGGGCTGGCCGGTAAGCAAGGTTAAAGGTGTGAAGAATGTGGCCCGTGAGCCTATATCACTTGAAACACCCATAGGCGAGGAAGAGGATTCCTTGTTGGGTGATTTTATAGAGGATAAAGAAGTGGATTCGCCGGTGAATACGGCAGCATACAGGCTGCTTTCTGAGCAGATAAATGCAGTATTAAGCACACTGCCGGCGCGTGAACAGAAGGTTATCCGCATGCGGTTTGGTCTGGATGACGGGTATTCCCATACATTAGAAGAGGTTGGGTATGTGTTTAAGGTAACCCGTGAGCGTATCAGGCAGATAGAAGCTAAGGCATTGCGCCGGTTGCGCCATCCCACCCGCGCACGAAAATTGAAAGATTATCTTGACTATATGTAACAATACTTCTATAATAGCAAAAAAATGGGAGAGTGTAACTCCCATTTTTTTTATTTATTATACCATATTAATACCGGGTATACTATGCAACACACCACAAATACTGCCGTAATGAAAGCTGTAACTGTCATTGGTGCAGGTTCATGGGGTACTGCTGTTGCCAATGTAATAGCCCACAACCATCCTGAAATTATTGTCCAAATTTGGTCCTATGAAAAGGATGTTGCCCGTTCTATAAATTCTCAGCATGTCAATACACTGTACCTGCCTGATGTACAACTTGCAAACAACATTGTTGCATATAATGATATTAAAGAGTCAGCCAAAGGAACTGATGCAGTTATCATTGCCACTCCTTCAAAAGTTGTCTATGATACCTGTACACGAATCAGGCGTTATCTTGATTCAAATGTCTATGTTGGCTATTTATCTAAAGGATTTTGCAAGATTGGTTCAGGAATTTATACCATGTCACAGACTATAGAGCTTGCATTACCATTTTTAATGGATAAGGTATGTGCCATATACGGCCCAAGCCATGCTGAGGAGGTGTGCAGAGAATACCATACAGCATTGCATGTTGCCAGTAAATCAAAGGCTTCAATTAATTTTTTCATGAATCTGCTTCAGAATGAATATCTGGAATGCATACCATCAGATGACATCATTGGTGTTGATTGTGGTAGCACCTTGAAAAATCCTGCAGCAATTGCTGCTGGTATTATTAGTAACCTGCCTCAATGCGGGGACAACCTTTCAGGAGCATTGATAGCACAGGCTCATACAGAGATGATACAATTAGGGCGCTGTATGGGTGCAAAGGAACACACCATTATGGGTATAGCTGGCCTGGGTGATCTTGTTGCGACAGCGTTAAGTCAGCATAGCCGTAACAGGCGCTTTGGTAGGGAAATAGCAGAGCAAATAACCCAGAAAGGAACAACGGTTGGTTTCCTGGAAAAGTTGTTATTACGAGTAAAACCTGAAAATGTGCTGGAAAGAATGAGTAAACGCATGCATTACCTGGTTGAAGGGGCGTATGCAATTGAACCAATACTACAACTGGCTGATAAATATAACCTTACCATGCCGGTATACCGTTCATTGTATGATGTGCTTCTGAATAAGCGCGATCCATGGCTTCTCATTGAAACTATTAAAAATCCTGCAAAATATGAAATACTGACACGTCGTGCGCGAATAAAGGTTAAGGAACGTAAAAAAGGCATTGAGCGCATGAGTGGACTGATATTTAAAAATATTGTGGTTGAACGGCTTATGCAGCAATTATGCAGTGAAAATAAAAAACTTCAGGTGATGACCAATAGCAGGGAATACAAAGACGTGCTCCAGCAACACCTGCACGGGCATAAAGAGTATTCCCATGAACTATCGCTGTATAATGATCTTAATGAATCACACTATGAAAAGCAACTGAAAACAATTATTGAATTTTATTATAATAGTATTAGCGATAGATATGTGTATACATTTTCATTGCTGATACTGAAACTGGCAAGGATGTTTTTTTATCTATACGGATTGCTGTACCGCCGCAGAATCACCGAGTTTTTTGAAGAAAGAATTGGGCTAACTGGAGATATTAAATATCTCAAAAAGATTGTGATGACCGCAAACCCGGTTTATTTTTGTAATGCTAAGGACCAGGCCGATTCACTGTTTGTGGTTCTGGCACTTATTAAATTTATATCCATTCCCCTGCCGCGATTTTGTGTTGACAACAGACTTATGGAAAATAAGTTGCTACGGTTTCTTTTCAGGCTTTGTGGCGGATATATTGTACATACAACTCGATGTGCTTCGATTATATACCGGGAAACATTGTTGCAGTATATGCTTTCATGTGTTGAACACGGCATACCAGTATTATATTCTAATTCCATGGAAGATGGATCTCAGGATGAGCAGGTAATCCAGGATATGGTCATTGAGGGCCTGTGCGAATTGTTGCAGAAAACAACAGAAGAAATAGCGGTAATACCAGTTGCAGTTGGCCATAAATTTTATAATCCGGTTACTCATCCAGTTTCATTCCTGAAATTATTCAGGAATGTGACAAAAGTGCATATTTCCCGACCAATTACCCTTTCGCATTTTTCTTCCAGCCCCACATTGGCTGAAGATACTAAAATGATGTTAACGCTGAAACAGCGGCATGATATACCTATTTATCCTCATTATTTTATTGCGTATGTATTACATTCTGCCGGAGGAAGTGCACATGTTGAAGCCATTAAAGCTGAGATTGACAGTATACTGAAACTGCGTAATTTAAAACATATGTATTCTGTTGATGATATACTGCGTGAAGGTATGGAATTCCTTATTTCAAATAATTGTATTGCCCATAGTGGGGAAATTGTTGTTGTTTTAGGTGATAAAAAAGAAGCAATTAAATATTTTGCAGGGTATATTGTATAAAAGATTATCAGGTATTCACCAGTTTGTGTAAAATATCACATGCTTCTTCTACTGAATGAGCAGAGTATATACAGCTGCCATTATTTCTATCGTCAATTGGTTCGTTAACAATCCGTTGACTCCAGCCGCCCGTAAACACACAGCTTATAATAGGTTTGCCGTAATGCCATGCGTATGCCATCTCAGTTAGTGTTCCTGCTTTTCCCCCAATGGAAATGACAACATCTGCTGAAAGCACATTTATGCTGTTTCGGGCAAAACCTATACCAGTTGGGATAACAATATCGCAGTATCGGTTGGCGCCATCAAACCTGTCAAAAGGCAATATGCCAACCACAATGCCTCCGTGGTCATGCGCACCCTGTGAAGCTGCCTCCATAACGCCAGTTCTACCACCAGTAATGAGCACCCATCCGTTTTTTGCAATAAAGGCTCCTATTGCGTAGGCAATATCATGATGCTCTGTATCATCAGCTGAGCCTATAATGACAATCTGAGTTTTTTTCATGGTTACTATCGCCTGACTAATGGAAGTGTAATATATGAATAATTGCGGGTATAATATCCTCTTCTTTTTCAATAACGGTGTGGTAAATCTTTGATGGTATTGAAATATCCTTATAGTTAAAGGTCAATGGTTTGATATCTGCTTGAGTGTTTGTATGTATACACAGATACAGGTTCATTGAAAGTGCAAAGCTATATTGTCCAAAATTTTCTATTAATGTATTTTTAATTAATGCTGAAACTTCATTGAGTGAGTGCAGGCCAAAATGGCTTAACGTACTAAATGGTGATATAATATATATTCCGTATAATGAACAGGGCCCTTTGGTCAGTAATTTTGAGCATACCTGATGGATATATTTTAATGTGGTATTTGGAACATCAAGGGAAATAATATCTGAAATGCCCAAAAGACCTGTAAAGACTTTGATGTGTGCAGCATAGTGCAAAAATGTTTCTTTTGAAAAGAATGATGACGAAGAAATAGCAATGAATGCTAGAGATAGTTCTTCTGAATGAAAAAGGGATGAGCTGTATAGTGAAAAATTTTGAATAACATTCTGGTTTATGGTGTAATCAAGTACATAGCGTGGTGGGGATGAGAAAAAAGAATTATTACATAGTGATAAAAGCGGCTGCACAAAAACATCAGGGCCATGGTACAGCGAAATGGTAGTCTGTTCATTCTTTGCAGTATATGCAACAATTGCTGAGAATAGGGAAAAATTTTCAGCATTATGAGTAGCTAAAACATTGAGGATATAATTTTCATACTGGGGTTGGGATTTTATTTCAAGAGCCTTTTCTTTATAGGTATGGTATTTATGCAGCGCTTCATCAAATGATATGTCCCCTTCTGAAAATGAAGCAATGGTTTGCTGTATGTCTTTCAAAATAGCTGTAAAATTGTTTTTCATACTTTTTTTTAAGTTGGGGCATAAAACAGTATGCCCCAACTAATGTTCATTATTGGTATTCACTTAATACATTTGATGCAATAACAAGCCGCTGTATTTCAGATGTCCCTTCATATATTTCGGTAATTCTTGAATCACGGTAAAATCTTTCTGCAGGGTAATCTTTAATATACCCATATCCTCCAAAAATTTGCAATGCTTTATGTGTTGCCCTGTGCGAAGCTTCCGAAGCAAAAAGTTTTGCCATGGCTGCATTTTTTGAATAACGCCTGCGGTCAGGGCCGCTACCAATAAGCATTGCAGCCTGATAGGTTAAAAGTCGTGCGGCCTGAATTTCAGTAGCCATGTCAGCAATCATCCATTGAATTGCTTGCTGACGTGCTATGGGCTGGTTAAACTGCACTCGTTCAAGCGAGTATTTAACAGCAGCATCCATTGCTGCCTGTGCAATGCCCAATGCCTGAGCAGCAATGCCAACTCTACCGCCATCCAGAGTATGCATGGCAATTTTAAAACCGTCACCTTTTTTGCCCAAAAGGTTTTCTTCAGGAAGCTCACAGTTTTCAAATACAAGTTCAGTTGTTGATGATGCACATATTCCTAATTTATCTTCGGTTTTGCCAACTGAAAATCCCGGAGTTCCTTTTTCCACAATAAACATACTAAGGCCTTTATGGCCAACGCCCTTCTCGGTAACTGCCATAACAACGGCAACATTGGCAACACCACCGTTGGTTATAAAATTTTTTGTGCCATTGAGTACCCACTTGCCATTCTTAAATTCAGCAGTAGTTTTGGTCCCTGCTGCATCAGAACCGGCATTGGGTTCGGTGATGCCAAAACAGCCAATCCATTCACCTGAGCATAATTTTGGCAGGTATTTCTTTTTCTGCTGCTCAGTACCAAAGTAATAAATAGGTGACAGGCACAATGAGTTATGAGCAGATACAATAACTCCTGTTGATGCACACCCGCGGGAAATTTCTTCAACAGCGATGGCATAGGTAAGGTAATCCATTCCCGATCCGCCATATTCTTCCGGGTAAACAACACCCATCATCCCCATTTCCCCTAATTTTTTAACATGTTCCCATGGAAATTCATGTGTGCGGTCATAATGTTCAGCTTTTGGTGCAAGTTCGTTTTCTGCAAACTTCCTGCACATATCTTTGACCATCTGTTGTTCTTCAGATAAATTAAAATCCATAAGCCGATCTCCTTATACTATCTCTATAAATATTTTCTGTATACTATCGTTTCATATATGGATTTATTTTGTCAAGGCAATAACAATTGACAGGTAAAAAGCATGGATTTTTTATGTTGAAAAAAAGGCTGGTACATACTACAAATGGCTATAGTATTTATGCGGCGATAGTAACTGATGAGGGATGAACAGTATGGTAAAAAAAATATTGATGGCAATAGCCTATAGTATGCTTGTTTCATGCGGTTATTTCAGGGTGACCGATCTTTCAGCGAGCAAGGTTTGTGCAATTCCGTCAGGAGCAGCATTAGGTGCGGTAAGTATTAACTATAATGAATCAGGCCTTCTTGATATGAGTTTTGGTGTTCTTCTGGCAGATGATAAAGTTTACGTTAAGGATAATATCCAGAAGAAAGTGCTTGTATTTGACAGGGATGGAAAATGTTTAATTGCTATTGGTAATATCAGTGCAACGGCAGAAGGCAAGGATATAAAAAAAACACAGGTTAAATTTGACATAATAGGCACCATGGTTGCCGATTCAGATGAAAACCTGTATGTACAAAATAGGCTTGCGTCTGTCCAGCGCATTGATGCGGCGGGAACGCCAATTGATATGTCACCTTCTTTTATACTGGTTTTTGACCAGGATGGCAAACTACAATACACAATAGGTCAGACGGGAATGCCAACAGTTCCTTTTTACTATATTGAGCATTTGGAGATAGATAAAAAAAACAGGCTTTTTGTTATAGCGCGCACGTATGATATATGGAGCGTTTACCGCTTTGATAAACGCCAGAGGGATTATTACATGACGTTTACCCGAAATTACTTTGTAGACGCGGTTGATGCCACAACATCATATACCGGCAAGATAGAAAATATCAGGATATTACATAGTGGCGATAGCTTCTTGCTTTCAGTTGCCTTTTACAATAACACCCGGTTTAAATACAGAAAGTTATACCAGTTTGATATTAAAGAATCAAAGCCTGTTGAATTGTTAAAAATATCCGAGCCAAAGAATGAATTATTTACGGTGGTGCAGAATAAATATATCTATATGTGGAATGTTGATGAAACCAACGAAGTAAAGTTTATGCTGTATAATTTTGATGGTACAATGATTGGGAATGTACGGTGCAAATTCCCGGGACAGGCATTGTTTTCGGATATAGATATTACCAATGAGGGTAAATTATATTCCTACCATGCCTACTCAACAGGATTAGAAGTATATGAATGGAAGTGATACATGAAGGTAGTCACAGCGCAGCAAATGCAGGAAATTGACCGTATCACCATACAGCAGTATGGAATCCCCGGTGAAGTGCTGATGGCGCTGGCAGGCAAGTCAGTTGCTGATTATGTATTGCATACTGTTAAAGCTAACAGTGTTGCAGTTTTCTGCGGAGTGGGCAATAACGGAGGTGATGGCTTTGTTGCTGCATATCTGCTATCACAGCACTTGCCTGTTGATGTATTTATACTGGGTAACACCGACAAGCTTACACCTTCATCAAAAATATACTATGATGTATGCCAGCATGCCAAAGTACGGTGTTTTGCAATTTCCTCTGAATCGCTGCCAACAATACATTGGGAAACCTATGATTGTATCATTGATGCGCTGACCGGTACGGGATTTTCAGGCAAGCCAAAAGGTTTATTAGAGCAGGTGATTAGTTACATTAATAAAAGCGGAAAAATGGTCATTGCCATAGATATGCCAAGCGGGCTTCCTGCAGATGGTGCAGTTGAATCCGAGCCAATTGTACAGGCGCATACTACCATAACCATGGGACTTCCCAAGATTAATTTAGTTACCTATCCTGGCAAGTACTATGCAGGCAATGTCATCGTTGCTGATATTGGATTTCCTTCTGCGCTGTGTACATCAGGGGACATTTGTCGGCAGCTTATTGATGAAGAGTTTTTCACCAGTAACTATCGCCCCGCTACTCACTATGATGCTCATAAAGGCGCAAATGGCCATCTTTTGTGCATAGGCGGATTTGACGGTATGGAAGGTGCAATCCTGCTATGTGCAAAGGCCGCTTTTGCAGCAGGCATAGGGTTAGTAACACTCGTAACAACTCAGCAGTCGCGTGCAATTATTGCTGGTAAAATTCCCGAGGCCATCACGCGCGCTTTGAACGCTACAGCCAATGAACCTTTTGTAAAAGATATGTATAATACTGTTGAGTTTACGAGCATATATAAAGAAATGCTGGCACAACTTGAAAATATAGTACAGCTTTCACGTCCCACTGTGTGTATTATTGGTCCCGGCCTGGGAAGAAATGCAAGTTCAGCAGCAACAGTTGCAGCTTGCTTGAAAATTGCGCACACAATAAAGTTACCCATAATTATTGATGGTGATGGGTTGTATTGTTTAGCACAGCTTCCTGAAGCAAAGCTTCCTTTACACTGTATTATTACGCCACATTTTAAAGAAGCAGAACGGCTCACTGGTACTGCTGTCAGTGATTTAAAGAAAAACCGTTTGCTTTCAGCAGAAGGCCTGGCACATAAGATACAATGTATTGTAGTGTTGAAAGGCCCAGCATCCATAGTAACTAATGGTAGCGCTACCTATATAAACACAACGGGTAATCCTGCGCTTGCAACAGGAGGTTCGGGTGATGTGCTTTCGGGTATTATGGGGTCATTGCTTGCAAAAGGATATGAGCCTGCGATTGCAGCAGCACTGGGCGTTTACATACACGGCAAAGCTGCTGATGTCTACTACTGCGAAACTGGCAACACCATGATGCAGGCCAGTGATATTGTAGAGTATATACGTAAAGCGGTGAAACAAACTTAACCTTTAGCACTCATCACAAAAACGTCTTCTAATGTTGGGAGTATTGGTTCAATGGTAACAGTATGAATGTTGTGTGATTGTAACAGTTTTTTTATGACAGTAAATTGTTTACATTGTTTTTCAAGAACAACATGAAGGTCAGTCCCAAAGAGAGCTACTTCAATAACAAAATTTTCTTTACTCAGCACATTGTATGCTTCAAGGTAACTATCGGTCACAATTTTTACAATAGTGTAGGGTAGTTTTTCTTTCAAGCCCTGAGGTGTATCAAGGGCAATAATTCTTCCTGCAATAATAAGTGCAATGCGGTTACAGTGCTCTGCTTCGTCCATATAATGGGTTGTTACAAAAACTGTTTTACCTTCTTTTGCCAGTGTGTAAATCTCATCCCAGAAGATTCGTCGCATTAAAGGGTCAACACCTGAGGTTGGTTCATCTAGAAATAAAATCTGCGGATCATGAATCAGAGCCGAGCCTAATGCAAGGCGTTGCTTAATGCCAAGGGGCAGGTTTTTCACCAGGCTGTACCTGTGGTCTTTGATATTTACCAGTTCATAAATGAAGTTCATACGTTGCTTTAAAACATTTGTGCTAAGACCATATACTGTGCCATAAAATTCTAAATTTTCCTCAATAGTAAGATCCTCATACAGGGAAAATTTTTGCGACATATAGCCAATAATTTTTTTTATGTCCCACTGCTGACTGACGATATCAAGTCCTCCTACGCTTCCTGTTCCTTCATCAGGTTGCAATAATCCACATAGCATTTTTATGGTGGTGCTTTTACCAGCACCATTGGGTCCAAGCAGTCCAAAAATTTCACCCTTAGCTACAGAAAAGCTTACCCTATCAACAGCAGTAAAATCCCCAAAACGCTTTGTGATGTTTTCAACTATTACTGTTTCCATATTACTATGTCCTTTTGCCAAATTGCCAAACGCTTATCCTGAGTATTCCTATTCCCATAATTAAAAGGATGAGCATGTTTTGCCACAGATAGGTAAACCCTGTGCCTTTTAAAAATACACTGCGGACAATCTCAACAAAATAGCGCATGGGGTTTACATACGTTATAAGCTGAAAGATGAGTGGCATGGAGTATATGGGGAATATAACGCCCGAAAGCAATATTGCCGGCACAAAGAACATAAATGATGACAGCATGGCCTGTTGCTGTGTTGATGACACGGTTGATATGAAAAGTCCAATGGCTAATGTAGAAATAATGTAAATTGCACCACATAGCAAAAGAAAGATGAAACTACCCCTGAAAGGAATGCCAAACCAGAAAATGGCAATGGCGGTTATGATGAAAATGTCAACAAACGCAATAATGGCAAAGGGTACTAATTTGCCAATGATGTATTCATTGGGCTTCAGTGGTGATACCTTAATCTGTTCCATGGTGCCAGCTTCCCGTTCTTTAACAATGGACATTGCCGTCAGCATGATGGTAATAAGGGAGATAAGCATCGCAATCACTCCGGGAAGATAAAAATTAATGCTTTTTAAATCCTGATTAAACCAGTACCGTGGAATAAGTTCAATGGTACCTGATGAAATGCCAGATTTTAGCCGTTGCATCACTTTTATGGTAATGGTGCTGATAAAGCGTTCCTGCACATACGAAAGTGTTAATGCATTAATGTATGATTGAATCACAGAAGCCCTGCTAGAATCAGTGCCATCTAATATCACCTGCAATGAAACAGGTTTGCCAATCTTTAAATTCTTGCCAAAATTATTGGGGATCTCTAAATAAAAATCAATGTCACCTTTTTCAATCAAACGCAATGATTGCTCTGGCGAATCTACATATGCATACATTTGAAAGTAGGGGGAAGCAACAAACTGCTGAAGAAACTGCCTGCTCAATGATGTGCGGTCTCTGTCAAAAACTGCAAACGAGACATTAGTGACATCAGTATTAACCGCATAGCCAAACACCAGTGACATAAGAATAGGTGGCACAATCATAATTGCCCTCAGTTTAGGGTCGCGCATGACAAGAGCAAATTCTTTTTTTATCATTATCCTGATATTGTTTAGCGATAGTTTCATGGTAACTATCCTGCATACCGTAAATTAATTTTTTTAATGCCAATGATAATCATAATACATGCAAACACTGTCATAAAAATGATCTGAGTTGTAAGCAGTGATGCGGCTAATCCTTTTAGCGCAATACCTTTTATGAGTGCAATCATATAGCGTGCCGGAATGATGTACGTTATAGCCTGGAGGATAATTGGCATATTTTTAATGGGAAATATAAAACCTGATAAAAGAATGGTTGGCAGATACGTTGCTATCATTGCCACCTGAATTGAAAGCACCTGTATGCGCGTAGCCGAAGAGATAACCAGTCCAAAGGTGCAGGTGCCAATTAAGAATAATATTGAAACAAGTAAAAGTTCGGTAAAACTTCCCCTGACAGGAATATTAAATACAAAGTAGCCAACAACGTAGGTAATGACCACATCAAACATGCCTATGAAAATATAGGGAATGAGTTTGCCAGCAATCACTTCCCATGAGCGCACAGGCGTTGTAATAAGGCTTTCCATGGTACCACGTTCCCATTCACGGCTTATTGCAAGAGAGGTGATGAGTGCGCTGATTATAGCAAGCACTATAACGATGATGCCTGGCACTACAAAATTTTTACTCTGCAATTCTTCGTTATACCATACACGGCTTTCAATATTTACCGGTATCTGTATTGAGCCAAAGCCTGCACGGTTCAGGTGTTCCTGCATCCATGCAATATTATACTGTGATACAATAGCATTAAAATATGCTGAAGCGATAGTAGCCGACATGGAATCTGATGCATCTACTATAAGCTGCAGGTGCACCGATTGCCCGCTTTTTACGTTTTCAGTAAAATTGTACGGGATGATCAGCGCTGCAACTGCTTTACCGCTGTCAATTGCTGAATCGATATCATTGTATTTTGTTACATAGCCTTTGCAGGTAAGGTATTCACTGTGCATGAAGATTTCGGAAAATTGTCGTGATGTAGGTGTTTTATCCTGATCATAGATAATAAATGCAACGTTTTTCACATCCATATTCAGCGCGTAACCAAATATGAGCACTAAAAACGCAGGCGTAATGAGTGCAAGGATAAGACTGCGGATATCCCTGTAGATGTGGATCCATTCCTTTTGAGCTATCGCCATAATTCGTATAATTATTTTCATATTATTGTGCCTTTGCTATTGCTTCCACAAATGTATCTTCAAGTGAAGGAATAACTTCACGTATAGAAATAACACTAATACGGTGTTTAACACACAACAAGCTGATTTCCTTTTTTGCCCTGTGAACATTGTCCACAAACACGCGCACCGCATTACCACTGCGCACTGCATGGCAATAGTGCGGGTGTTGCCGTAACATCTTTTCGGTTCCAACAGGATTTTTACTTTGAATTTCAATCAGAGGTTTACCAATCATTGACTTAACAGTGGCAGGTGTGTCCACAGTAAAAAAAGATCCATTGTACATCAGTGCAACCCTATTGCAGCGTTCAGCTTCATCTAAGTATGCAGTGCTCACCATAATGGTAACACCTTCCACACACAGGTCGTACAAGATGCGCCAGAATTCTCGACGTGAAACAGGGTCAACGCCGTTAGTGGGTTCATCAAGCAGAAGCACAAGCGGCCGGTGCACAAGGCAGCACGCAAGCCCTAACTTCTGTTTCATGCCACCAGAAAGTTTACCAGCAAGCCTGTCCTTAAACGGTTCTAAGTTGCTGAAGCGCCACAGTACCGGCAACATTTTTTGAATTTCTTTCTGGCGCATACCAAAGATCTTCCCAAAAAATGTGATGTTTTCAAGCACTGTTAAATCTTCGTATAGCCCAAAGCGCTGCGGCATGTAGCCAATGTGTTCTTTAACATAGTAGATATCATCGTCATAGGGCCTGCCGTCAAAA
The DNA here is from genome assembly GCA_040756435.1 of Spirochaetota bacterium. NCBI lineage: Bacteria > Pseudomonadati > Spirochaetota > Spirochaetota bacterium. The sequence continues at coordinate 45,800 of JBFLZD010000010.1, forward strand.
TACAGGTTGCCACTATCAGGCTGTAATATCCCGGCAACCAACCTGAGCAAGGTGCTTTTACCTGCACCATCAGGACCAACAATGCCAATGATCTCGCCCTTGCGCAGGGTAAGGTTTATATTGTTTACTGCTTTTATACCACCAAAAGATTTTGTGACATTCCTTACATCTATCATTGTTCACCTGTCAGTATTACTGCATCTGCGGGCATCCCCGGCTTTAATTCTTTTCCGGAGTTGTCTATGGCAATCTTCACTGCAAAGACTAACTTCACGCGTTCCTCTTTTGTTTGAATAGTTTTTGGGGTAAATTCAGCCTTTTGGGCAATTGCAACAACCTTGCCGGTAAAAGTTTTATCCGGGTAACTATCGACAAAAACATGAGCCTTTTGTCCGTGTTTAACCAGTCCAATATGCTTTTCGTTAACGAAGATTTTAATCCATGCTTTGGTAAGGTCAGCAAGCGTCATGATTGATGTGCCGGGAAAGGCAAGCTCACCCACTTCTAAGTTTCGTGAAAGCACCACACCGCTGATTGGAGCATATAACACTGCTTGCTCAATGGTTGCCATAACATAATCGTAATTGCCCTTTGCAACGTTGTATGCTGCCACTGCGTTGTCAAACTCACGCTGCGATATGGAGCCGGTAGTAAAAAGTTCACGTGCTCGTTTCAGATTTTTTTCAGCGTTGTTCAGGTTTGCAAGTGCAGACAGTTTCTGTGCCGACAGTTCGTCATAGGCTAATTTTACAATTAAATCACCCTGCTTTACTTCTTCACCTTCGTCAAAGGGCAGGGAAACAATCCTACCAGCAATTTTAGATGCAACCTCAATCTCAGTGACTTCAATGACACCGGAGCCTTCAATATGCTTGCCGTTTGTGCCCATATAGCGCACAAGCTCAAAATACAGTGTTACACCAACTACAACAATAAGTACAACAATAACAGGAATTATACGCTTATTTTTCATTGTGCACCTCCGCAAAGATAAGATCAGTACAATCAAAACCAGTGTCCTTTTTTAGCTGCGCAACAGCACACCAAAAATCATTTATTGCTTTAATATATCCCATGCGCGCTGAAGTAAGCTGAAGTTCGGCATTAAGCAGATCGGCGTTTTTTATAACACCCGCTCTATAGCTTTCTTTTGCCACGCGCAACCCTTCTGTAGCAGTTTCAATGTTTTTACGTTGCGATAGCATACTCTGATAGGCAGTCATAAGCCTGCCATAATCAGCACGCACAGCAATGGCAATTGCCTGTTTAAGTTGTTGAAGCTGCTGGTCAATTTCTTTCAACTTTTCTTTTTGTTCACGTTCCACTCCCTGAACGGAATCAACAGGAGCAAGAGCCCCCCAGCGGTAGGTTGCAGCAACACGCACCTGCCAGGTAGTCTGCCATTCTCTTGTTCCAGTAATGGCCGACAAATCCATACTTTGCCCAAAAGGTAACTGTATCTGCGGTGCATCCGGCAAAAGGTAGCTTTTGCCATAGTAGCCTGTTACACTGAATGTTGGCCACAGGTACACTGATTGTGCAGCATCAACACTATCGCCAATAATATCTTTGCTAAGAGTAAGCTGTAGTACTTCTGGCCTGTGAATAAGAGCCTTTTCAACCAGCGTATTAACAATATCGTATGAGTTTGGCTGTTTTATAGAACTATCAAACCCTTCAAAGATAACGGTATATGTGCCGCTTTTAGCACCCAGGTAATAGTTAAAAAGGTCAAGTGCAGTTGAAAAGTTATTACGCGCCTCAATGAGCAAAGGTTCCTGACTTTGCAACTGCACCTGGGCTTGGAGGAGTTCAAATTTAGGGATTGTGCCAGTGTTAAACATCCGGTTGACATCGGCTACATTAGCCTGTAATACGGCAATAGAGTTTTCTCTCAGTCTGATTATTTCGTTAGCAGTAATTACATCAAAATAGCTTTTGATGACATTGTATTCAATGTTTGATTTTACTTTTTTAACTTCTTCCTTTGCAAGTTTGTAATTGTTGTAGCTTTGCGATAGTGAATTATAAAAATTGCCAGGATTTATACCAAAGCGCACCTGCACAAATTTTAAATCATACTGACCGTCAGAGAGGCTCATAAAGCCATTTTCAGCATACTGTCGCAGGGCGCTTGCTTCAGATTCTAATGCTGGATACAACATTCCCCATGCTTGCGCTATTTTTTCGTCAGCCTGTTTTAACCGGTGTTGTGCCATGATATATTCCGGGCTGTTTTTTAACGCTATGTCAATTGCATCATTGAGTGAAAGTGGCTGCTGTGCATGTGTGTATGAAAATAAAAGCAAAAACAATATGGGCGATAGTACCTGTATAATACATTTTGCTTTCATATATCCTCCTTGATGATACCGTGTGACATCAATTGCAAAAGATTGGCAATATATTCGTTTACATGATTGTCACTAAAATAAAGAGTATGCAGAGAGGTGCCCTGTAGAATCTGTCGCATAAGATTATAAAAGATAACAGCACCAGCAACTGAAATCATGGTATATTGTGGATGAAGCTTGGGATTGATACTTTTACCTTTCCCTGCCTCAAATATATTGCCAATAAGTTGAGTTACAGGCTCAATAATGGTTGGAGCTATAATATTTTTTATAAATTTTCCACCACTTGAAAGCTCACGCATAATAATAATAAAATAACGCTTGTCTAAGTTGCTTATATGGTTTGCATACGCTTCAATAATGATAAGCAGGTTACCAGTTTCCTGTGCTTTTGCTATATTAGCAGTTATGGTAGTAACAATAGTTTGTGCAAGTTCCTGTAATATGTGTGCATACAGTGCTTCTTTACCAGAGAAATGATAATAAATCATTGCCTTGTTTACTCTGGCTCTTTTAGCTATGCGGTCAATGCGCGCGCCATCCAGTCCATACCGGGAAAATTCATCAATTGCCGCATTCAGTATTTTGTCTTTTGTTGGTATCATGCTTATCCTGTAGTTAACTAACCGTTTAGTTAACAAAGTAGCATTTGCATCTAAAAAGTCAAGATTTTTTTAGATCCGTGAAATATAATCTGCACTAAAATGATTAAACCCTTTTGCTGCTCTGACCCCTTACAATAATATCACCCCTTCGGGGTTAGTGTGATGATGTTATAAAAATAATATGCTCTGACCCCACTAAGGATCTTACGTATCATTCTATCCATTAAGGATCTGCCCCAAATCCCACTATCTCTCTAATGACTCAGCGCACTCTGCGTGATGCATCAGTTTGTCTCACGCAGAGACCGCAGAGATGGGGAGAGTGTTGGCTCTGACCCCTTACAATAGTATCACCCCTTCGGGGTTTTGTAGTCAATAACAGCATATCATCCTTAACGTGATTCAGGATCTTATTGGTGAGGATAAAGATTCCGGGTCAAGCCCGGAATGACGTATTACTCTGTCATTTCGAAGGAACGAAGTGACTGAGAAATCTTAAAGTGGGAGGCATAGATTTCTCACTGCGCTCGAAATGACATAAAGGATTGCTCAGAATGACAAAAAGAGATGACCGGAATGACGTATTGGCAACAAGTCATCCTAAACCTTGACTTGAATTTATTTCAGGATTGATTCAGGATCTACCTATAAAGCTCTGACTCCAAAATCCCACTATCTCTCCAATAACTCAGCATACTCTGCGTGATGCATCAGTTTGTATCACACAGAGACCACAGAGATGGGGAGGGTGTTGGCTCTGACCCTTACAATAGTATCACCCCTTCGGGGTTTTGTAGTCAATAACAGCATGTCATCCTGAACTTGATTCAGGATCTTATTGGTGATGATAAAGATTCCGGGTCAAGCCCGGAATGACGTATTACTCTGTCATTTCGAAGGAACGAAGTGACTGAGAAATCTTAAAGTGGGAGTCAAAGATTTCTCACTGCGCTCGAAATGACATAAAGGATTGCTCAGAATGACAAAAAGAGATGACCGGAATGACGTATAGGCAACATGTCATCCTAAACCTTGTCTTGAATTTATTTCAGGATTGATTCAGGATCTACTTATAAAGCTCTGCCACCCAAATCCCACTATCTCTCCAATAACTCAGCATACTCTGCGTGATGCATCAGTTTGTATCACACAGAGACCACAGAGATGGGGAGGCTCTGACCCCACCACATACACTTACAGCAGCATAAAAGCATATTTACAGGAAGATGCTGATGTAGGAGTGCCCATAGATTACCATGACTATTTTAAAGAGTTGGGGAAAACATTTGCCGAAAGGGTAAAAAGATTTATGTACTATGACGAGATGGGGGTGTCCCAAAAGACACCTCTTTGCAATGACTTTTGCCTTGCTGTCATTGCGAGGAACGAAGTGACGAAGCAATCTTGCTTTTGAGGGGCATTGAGATTGCTTCACTTCGTTCGCAATGACATTGCGCTCATGCCATTACATGCCATACCGTTTCTTTTGAGACGGCCCCTCTATAGCAGGATGGGTGTAGAAGGGGGTCAGAGCATAGGAGCTTCAGCAGTAACTATCGCTTAAAAAAATGGACCCAATCATCTGGTGAAAAAAATGTTGCATAAAATAGGCTGATTATAGTACTATAACGGAAATAAAAGGAAACGTGCTATGGATAAAAACAGGCGAATACTCATTGCAATACTGGTTATTCTTGTCTTTGCGGTAGTGCTTGCTATCATTCAAATCAGCATTACCATGCAACGGCAGGCAACGTTAGGAGCGCGTATCACGCTTGCAGAAGGTCCCGGGGTTGGCGTGGTGCGTGTGTATGGTCGTATTGAATCCACAGGCGATATGCTTTCACAGGCAAATGCTGATTATGTAATTAAGCGTTTAGATGAATTGGCACAGGACAGTCGCATAAAAGCGATAGTTGTGCGGATTAACTCACCGGGTGGGACTGTTGCTGCAACACAGGAGATTTATAACAAGATACTATCGCTCAAGAAAAAAAATATACCGATTGTTGCATCAATGGGTGATTTAGCAGCATCAGGTGGTTATTATATTGCTTCAGCGTGCAATGCTATAGTTGCCAATTACGGCACTATTACCGGCTCCATTGGTGTTATTGCCATAGCTCCTAATCTCCGTGGGCTTTTTGAAAAATTGGGCATACGTATGAATGTCATCAAAAGTGGCAAATATAAAGATATACTTGCCTCATACAGAGAGCTTTCCCAGGAAGAGTTACAGCTTATACAGCAGATCATTGATACAAGCTACCAGAAGTTTGTGCACGATGTTGCAGTTGGCCGAAACATGGCAGTAAGCGATATCATGCCGTATGCTGATGGCAGAGTGTTTACCGGCAGCCAGGCTTTAGAATTTAAGCTGGTTGATGAAGTGGGAACCTTTGAAGATGCAGTAAACAAGGCACGACAGCTTGCAAAATTGCCTGAAGATAGTGCAGTGTATGAAGATACCGCAAGCCCTTTTGAAAGGATACTTGCTACCATGTCTTCATTGGTAAAACCAAAGCTTGAACAATATATAAACTCAAATTATTCTTTAGTAGAGTACAGCTACCTGCCATGAATATAGTACAGTTCATTGATTATTTTTACAATGCCATAGTTGATCCTGAAAAGCTATCGCAGATTATTGCAGTAGAGGAAAGAAAACATTTTGCCATAAGTGCAATAGTTGTAGCAATTGTGGTTTTTATGGATGTAGTGGCGCAGTCGCTTTTAACCGTGCAGTCCGCCTTTTTTTATTATAAGCTGACGTATGGCTTTGTGGCGCTTTTCCTCATTAACATTGTTTGTATTGTACTATATGCGGGCTTGCTTACCATAACATTACAGATTGCTGGTTATCAGGCATCAGGTGGATTTATAATTAATGCGCTGGCACTTGCACAGGTGCCACGGATATTTATTGTGCCGATTGTTCTGATATTCCATTCGTTATATTTTGCACCGGTGTTTTTTTATAGTTTAGGTTCACTTGCACTGATACTGTGGTCAATCATTATTGTCATGCGGTGTGTTTCGCAGCGGTATTCACTGGAAGCTATCAAGGCAATAGGTTACTTAGCTGCACCGGTTATTGTTGCAGGAATTATGGGCTTTTTAATCTTTGTTGCTGGTATTATGGTAATAATTGGGCTTTTATCGTAGTTGTTATATAGCTTTACGCACAGCGCCTGAACGGATGCACCGTGTGCATACATTCTTGCGTACTACTTTGTTGCCTTCAACGACACGAATTTTCTGAACATTAGGATGCCACACTTTTTGAGTCTTTTTATTGGAATGGCTTACATTGTGCCCAAATAAAACAGCCTTCCCGCATACTTCACATTTAGCCATTGTTATCTCCTGTTCCTGTATTAATGATTATATGATAGCATTCAGCAATATTAAATAGTACGTATTTGTAACCGATAGTTGCCTATATAATAGCTAAAAAATGCTAATTTGTCAATTTTTTATTAACACACTGCTGTATCAATAAATACGATTATGAATAAAAATTAGTATAGTATACACCCACGTCTTCGTTGGTGGTACTGCTATACGTTTTTTAATCTTGAACTATTTTACAATAATTACAGATAGTGCCCTGAAAAATGATAGACAATAATTTTTGTGACTTGTAAAAATTGCAACAATTTTCTAAAAAATATTTCAATATTTATTGGAGATGTGGCACAATTATTCATTATGTACGTTTGCAAACATTTTAAATAAATATTATGCAAAGTAGCTACAATTTTGACTTGCTTAATTACCCAATTAAGGTGGAAAGAACTGTGAAAGTTGTGTAACACATGGCGTTTACAATACTCAATTTGGTGTTTAAAGGAATGCTCTGGTGCCAAAATTGATGCTAAAGTAGCCAGTAGTAAAATTTTATATTGTAGGTTTAGGTAAAAGTATATATATTTATTCTGGAGTAAACCATTATTGATGTAAGCACTATTGGGTTTCTATAGCTAATAGGAATACGCATATTAACGAGTATGCATTCCATAATAATGAAAGGTCATCCTGAACGTGATTCAGGATCTAAATGAAGGAGAGATTCCGAATCAAGTACGGAATGACATGATGAGTGTAGATTCCGGATTAAGTACGGAATAACATGATGAGTGTAGATTGCGGATTGGGTCCAGAATGACAGTTAACAAAAAGTCATCTTGAACGTGATTCAAGGTCTAAATGAACAAGAGATTCCGAATCAGGTCCGGAATGACATGATGAGTGTAGATTGCGGATTGGGTCGGGAATGACAGTTAACAAAAAGTCATCGTGAACTTGATTCAAGGTCTAAATGAATGAGAGATTCCGGATCAGGTCCGGAATGACATGATGAGTGTAGATTCCGGATTAAGTACGGAATAACATGATGAGTGTAGATTCCGAATCAAGTTCGAAATGACATGATGAGTGTAGATTGCGGATTGGGTCGGGAATGACAGTTAACAAAAGGTCATCCTGAACGTGATTCAGGATCTAAATGAAAGAGAGATTCCGAATCAAGTTCGGAATGACATGATAAGTGTAGATTCCGAATCAAGTTCGGAATGACATTAGTGTAATCCTATTTTGAAGGGGAGCAACCGTTATGAAGATTACTGAAGACATGAAACTTAAAGACGTAATATCCCATCATGTTCAGGTAGCTAAAGTTTTTAAAAAATATAACCTGGATTGTATTGGATGCAAGGGGGCGGATGAGGATACTATACGGATTGTGGCAACTAATTATGGACTTGATGTGCAGCAGTTTGTAAAGGAACTTAATGAAGCCATAAAAGAGGCTAAGAATTAGTTTATGGCATTACAGCACACCATGCGAGTTATTGGTGGTAGTTTTAAGGGGCGCATTATCCCCTTTGAAAAAAAGTTAAAAGGAGCCGAAGCCACCAGCCAGCGTTTAAAAAAGGCGTTATTTTCAATACTGGGTGAAGATTTAACGGGCAAAAATTTTCTGGATTTGTATTCCGGTACCGGCCAGATTGGTTTGGAAGCATTAAGCAGGGGTGCTTCACTGGTTGTGTTTAATGATTGCGATAGAAACCGCTATCAGTTTGTTAAGGATATTGTTCACATGTGGGAATTATCCGGAAGGTCACTGCATTACAACATTGATGCAACCAGATGTCTCTTGCTATGTAGTGAACGAGGTGTTGTGTTTGATGTTGTGTTTTGTGATCCTCCGTTTGAAAAAATAGCTGGTATCCCTGCAATGTATAGCAAAATATTGCAGGCTATTTCTGATAGTAGTAGTATACATGAATATTCGGTTATCCTTGTGCAGCATTATCATACAAACATTATGCCTGAGAGGATTGGAAGGTTAATAAAAAAAGATACGCGAAAATATGGTACAAATTCATTAAGTATCTATAACGTAGTACTATAGTAAGAGGGGTACAGATGGCATACGCACGCTGTATAAACACACTGCAATGTGTTTGGACAGTGTTGTGAGGAAAGTCCGGACACCGCAGGGCAGGATGCCGGGTAACACCCGGGCGCCGCAAGGTGATGGAAAGTGCAACAGAAAACATACCGCCCCATATAGGGTAAGGGTGAAAAGGCGAGGTAAGAGCTCACCGCATCTGCAGTAATGCAGGTGGCAATGCAAACCCCATCCGGTGCAAGGCCAAATAGGCAACCGCTACTAAAGTGGCCCGCTTGAGGTTGCGGGTAGGCCGCGTGGACATGCATGGCAACATGCATGCAAGATTGATGGCTGTCAAAACAGAATCCGGCTTATGGACCCCTCTTTATTTTTTTGCAATTACCAGTTGCCATGCCCTGTCTGAAAGCTGATAGACGCGGGGTGTTTTGAAGCCAGCATTAGCAAGCCAATCAAAATATTCTTCTCGTGAATAGATATTCCCTTTTTTGCTCTGTGTTAGCATGTGCAGGGCAAGGGTAGCACCCAAATAGCTTTCATTCCGCAAATTGTCAAAAATGGCAATAATACCATTGTCGTTAAGTATATCATGGCACATAGTAATGATTTTTTGATTGTCTTCAGGCGATTGCCCATGGCACAGATTGCCAAGGAAAGCAATATCCACATTACATTTGGGTAATGCCACTGTTGCATCTCCTGTTACTATTTCTATATTCGGGATGATTTGTAATTCATCCTGCGTTACTGCTAGCGATTGAGGAAGGTCAAACACAATTGTTTGTATCCCTCGTTTTGCAAATTCTTTAGCTATGGTACCTGGTGCACCACCAATATCAATACACATTGTGGGGTCAGAGCATTGAACAATACACAGATCTACTATCTCGGGTGCCAATTTCTTTTTCCATGGCGAATCCATACCTTTGATAAAATCATACATTGATAATTCTTTAAAACTTGTTTCATCGGGACTGCCGGTGCGCAAAACATGCGGTAGGGTTTTCCACGGGTTTATTAAATACAATAAAAATTGTAAAAAGTTGCCCTCGTATTCATCGCTATTCTCATCAACAAGATGACTCACACAATATTCTGTTGGGATGTATGTATTATTGTTTTTTATAAGGTAGCCTAATTCAACAAGTGCTTCCAGCAGTATCCAGGTTGCTCGTTTATCAAATTGCATTCGCAAAGCAAGTCCATCTGCAGTATCGGGCTTGCTATGAAGCTCTTTGAACACGCCAAGGCGGTGTGCCTGTCCCACAAAGATGGCTTCTTCGAAATAATGCTGTAAAGTTCGTACGGGTGTTGGGGTCAGAGCCATATATACCTTTCCTTTTAAAGTATGGATTTTTTACAATGAACTATCGCCCATAATTATTGTAATGGTTTTTGTGCATACAGTATGATACTTTTTGGGAAAAAGTTGTCAAAGAAACGTTCAACCTTTTGCATAAACGGCGAGAACAGTACACGCGTCAAAAAGTTGCGATAGTGTCTGGTGAAAAACTGGTTTTCTAAATGAAGGCCCACCACGCAGCGGATAAGCCAGTAGATAGTATGGAATGAATGGCGAAAGTCAATGGCATAAATTTTAAGACCGTTTTGTTCCATGATATGTGCCAGTGCTCGAGGGACATATTTGCGAATGTGCCCACCAGGCGAGGTGAAGTATTCATACGTCATTGTGTCATATATAAGCTCGGAAATATAGGTGGGGACAGTTATGGCAATAAGCCCCCCAGGTTTTAATACGCGGGAAAGTTCACTACAGGCTTTGTTGTCATCAGGAACATGTTCCATAACCTCGGAACATATGATGCGGTCAAAGGTGTTATCCCTAAAAGGGAGGTTAAGGGCATCGCCCACAAGTACCTGAAAACGGGCCCCCGGCTTTGACTGGCCACTGTCGCGCATGTGGACTAACGTAAACCGGGTGCGGCGAACACAATCCATATCCATATCCATGGAAAAGACGTTTGCTCCGCGTGCCACAAATTCAAATGAATGCCGCCCCAAACCACAACCAGCATCAAGTGCAGCGTCACCATCCTGCACAGCCAAAAGATCAAAGTCAACGGTGAGCATCAATTGCCTCCTGGTATACGGTAACCATCTGTTTGGCTGCATTTTCCCAGGTGAAGGTTTTTAAAACGCGCTCTCTAGCTGCTTTACCTATGCGCTCACGCATCAATGGATTTTCAATAAGATAGTCTATGGCCTGGGCCAGTGCGTATGGGTCGCGGGGTGGTACCAGTATTCCTGTTTTCATGTGCTCTCCTACAACCTCAGGCAGAGCGCCGCCGGTAGCTGCAATAACGGGAAGCTCGCAAGCCATGGCTTCAGCTGCCGGGAAGCCAAATCCTTCATACAATGAAGGACACAGCGCTATCTGAGTTTGAGCATATAACTGTACAAGTTTATCCAGTGGAATTTTTCCGGTGAATGTGATGCGGTCATTGAGGTTGAACTTATCAATCCATTTGGGTACATAATTGCGGTTGGGAGCACCACCATCTACAATGGTTAAATGAGCTTTATGCCTGGTAAGGGTCAGGGCTTTCAGCATGTAGATGACACCTTTTTTACGGTCTTCTACATTGCCTACAAAAATTAAGCTGTTAGGCCGCTTATGCGTTTTTATGGGATAAAAGATGGAGCTATCCATCCCATTGTACACTACACGCTGCTTTTCAATTGGCACGCCAAATGCATTATAAATTTCTTTGGCCGAATCATGTGATACAGTAATAATAAGATCCATTTTATTGGCCACATATTTCTGCATCACAAGCGGATAGTACAGAATACGCTTGGTTTTTAAAAAAAAGCTTGATGGATATTCAAACCATGTGGAGCGGTCAATAGTTAACGGATGATGAATGGTTGATACAAATGGTATGCCAAATTGCTTAATGAGCAAAAATCCATATCCCAAGCATTGGTTATCATGGATGATATCAAATGAATGAGTTTTTAAAAGCTCACGCAACTTACAGTATGCCCGTATAGAAAAGGATTCAATTTCAGGAAAGATGCCAAACTTTGATGCCATAAATTCATAGAAATTTAAAGGCTCTAATGTGGCAAATGGTCTGTCAGGTTTTACAAAATCCTTCACATTAAAATAATTATGGTTATCAATATAGTGATAGGTAACACCTTCTATGGGGAAAGGATAGGGTGGTCCCACAATGGCATGTACCTCATGACCCAATTTTGCCAGTTCGCGTGCCACATACATTAAATAAATTCCCTGCCCGCCACAATATGGATTTCCTCTATAGCTTAGTAGACATATCTTCATAGCTTGCTCCTGTACTGCTCAATTACATCATGGTACACTGCCAGTGTATTTTTAGCTGCAACAGGCCATGCAAAATTTTCCTCAACACGCTTCCTTCCCTTTTTGCCTAATTCTTCACGCAGTGCTTGATTGTGTAATAGTTTCAATATGCCATCTTTTAATGCAACAGGGTCTTTTGGTGGTACAATTATGCCACAGTCGCCCACAACCTCGGGCAATGATCCGGCGCTGGTTACAACTACCGGTGTATTGCATGCCATAGCCTCGGCTGCTGGAAGCCCAAACCCTTCATAAAGTGATGCCATGACTAACATTGTGCAGGTACTGTAAAGATGTACCAGTGTACCTAAATCAACCTTGCCGGTAAATGTTACCCTGTTTTCAAGATGACGTTCCTGTATCCATCCCCATGCGGTGAGCCTTTTTGGTGGCCCGTCATCAACAATAATAAGCTTTACATCTTCAGGAAGCATTGTCATGGCATCAAAAAGGTAGCGCAAGCCCTTTTTATGGTCTTCAGTATTGCCCACAAAAAGGATGGTGTTATCTTTACGCTTTTCACCGGTATTGCGGAAAACTTCAACATCCATGCCATTATATACCACTGAAACTTTTTCAGGTGGCAATTTAAATGCTTCATGCAATGCATTGATGCCTTCTTTTGAAGAGGTAATAACCCTGTCAAGACGGTTAATTACTATCCGCTGCATAGTTAATGGGTAAAACAGTATGGTGCACACCATCTCCCACATGGTGTTATCAACAAGGAAATCAGCTTCACGATCTTTAGTGAGCGGGTGATGTACGGTAGTAACTATGGGTATACCATACCCTTTCATGGGCAACAGCCCCCAGCCTAAGCACTGCACATCATGGATAATATCATACTGTTTTTCTTTCAAAAGCTTTCGCAGCAGAAAAAACGCCTTCATGCTGAATGTTTCCATTTCTGGAAAAATATGAAAGCGTGTTAATACATAATCCGTAAAATGCCATGGCTTATAAAGTTTGATAAGCTTTTCATAGGGGAAATGTTTTGTTTTTATTGCCCACATATTAAGATTTTCAAGCTTATAAACGGTAGCCCATTCATCCATAGGGTCAGGGTATGGGGGACCAACAATAACATCAATCTCAACACCTAATTGTGATAGTTCTCTGGTGAGATTGTATAAATAAATGCCCTGTCCACCACAGAACGGGTTTCCACGGTAACACAAAAATAGTGCACGCATACGTGGCTATTTATCTTTCTTCAGAGTAGAACGTGTTGTGATTATTGCAATGCCAACCCAGAAAACCATACCCAGAATAACCAGTGTTATGCATGCAGCTGGAATAGCAATAGCTAAATAGTAATGATGCAATAAACCGTATACAAACCACGCTGCAAGTGCAGCGGTTACCAGACAAAGCAAGAATGCCTTGAATTTTGAATTATCCTTCTTTTCAACTATTTCTGGCATAGGAGGAGCCACCTTTATCGTTAAAATTGTATATCCAACCCAAAAACCGGTTGCTAAAATAAAAAGGGTAACAATAGCAATTGGTGTAACCACTGCCCAGTATGCACCAGTATCAATGGAAGAAAAATGTAACGATGAATACATGTCAAAATGTATGAATGCATAATATACAAATGCAATTCCCAGCAGCGCTGAAACAATAACTGCTACATATCCGTATATTTTTGCTCGTGGCATAATAAAACCTCTTTTGTTTACAGTATACCGTTTAAAAGCTTAATACAATCTTTATTGCATTGTCAGCTCTGTTCGTTGCCATTTCAAAACCCTTTTGAATGTCTTCAAAAGGAAGGTCGTGTGTCAAAATTGGAGTAACGTCTATAGCTCCTTTAACAATCATATCCAGCGCGTAGGGATAGTCCATGGAAAGATCAGGGCCCACCGAAGCTATCATGCGAAGTTCTTTTCTAAAAAATGTATTAAAGTGCAGCCGTGGCGATTCTTCCAGGCAAATACCAAAAAAAGCAACCTGCCCATTATGTTTTGCTATCTCAAAGCATGTATTAATAACTGCCACATTTTGCCCATATGCGTCAATAACAATATCAGCCAATGAACCACCAGTAATTGTTTTAATTGATTCAATTAAATCTTCCTTTTCAGGATTAATGGTGTGAGTGGCTCCCATGCGCTTTGAAACACTTAAACGATAATCCAGAATGTCAACAGCTATTACACTGCGCGCGCCAAAGTTTTTCATCAGTCCAGTAAATAATAATCCCACTGGTCCCTGTCCCATTATTACAACATGTTTGTTATACGGTTTGTCCAGCCTGAAAGCGCAATGTGCAACCGCACCTAAAAGCTGTGTCATTAAAAGCTCATTTAAGGGCAATGTATTGGGTATTTGCTGAATACGTGATGGCGGTGTAACATGATATTCTTTATAGCCATCAAGAAAGGGAGGGTAATACATTACCAGTGTGCCTTCTTGAATGTTTTTAACTTTAGATGCTTCAACAACACCTAAACATTCATGTCCTGGATAACCGGGTGGCAATGGATAGGATTCTTTTGGAAAATCATTTGCAAAGTAAGGAAAATCTGAACCACAGATAGCAGCTTTTAAAAGTTTAACCCTGACATGAGCATCAGGGCAATCAGGAATTGGCTCTTCATCAACGGAAAACTTCCGAGGAGCAACTATTCGTGCAGCGCGCATGGTCAAAATTTCCTGTTAATAGAGTAAATTAATATATACAAATAATCAAGAACTACACAGTGTTATAGAGTGGGGTTATTGTCAACTTATTTATTTGACATTTTATTATGTATATGCAAAGTTAAAACAAGATGTCATAATGCCTTGGTGTATATTGAGGTGAGCAGATTATCATGATTCATAATTACAATCATAGCAATAAAGTGCATTTTTCAAATTCTTTGTAAAAAAATAATCTTTGATTTTCATAATAAATGGTTTATATTTATACATGCACAACATTAAAATTTTACATTCTTCTAATAGAACAGAGTACATCTTTTGCTTGACAATTATTTGCCAAAAATTAGGATAAATGCCTATATATTTTATATATTTTTACTAAGAGACAACAATAGGGGTTGATTTTGCAATGAAAATAACCAGGAAAAGTATAGATGGCCTTGTTATCTTAAAGGTTGAAGGTTCTCTTGTTACTGAACATATAAAACAGCTTGAAAAAGAAATATATAGTGCACTAGAAAAAAAGAGTAATATTATTATTGATTTCAGTGAATTATCATTTATATGCAGTGCTGGTTTGAGCCTGCTTATTGCAACCCACAAAAAGGCAGAGCCAAAGAATTTAAAAATAGTTATTACCGGATGCAGTGAGGACATAATAAAGTTATTTAAATTAACAGAGCTTGATCAGCATTTACAAATTAAAAATACCATAGAAGAAGCCCGCTTATATATATCTTCACAATGAAAATAATAGCTTGTTTAGGAAATCCTGGGAAAAAATACGCTGGTAATCGCCATAATGTTGGCATGATTGCTGGTATGGAAATTGCAAAAAATTATTCTATTGCAATAAATAAAAAAGAGCATGATGCCATTACCGGTACAGGCATTATTGAAGGATGCGATTGTTTGTTTGTACTTCCTCAAACCTATATGAATAATAGCGGCATGGCAGTACATAAGGTGCTATCATATTATAAAGAAACCCCTGAAAACCTCATTGTGCTGCACGATGAAATAGAACTTCAATTTGGGCATGTAAAAATAAAATTTGGTGGGGGCCATAAAGGACATAACGGTATTCGATCTATTCAGCAATACCTGGGAACCCCCAACTTTTACCGCATACGAATTGGTGTTGGCAGACCACACGATGATACACCGGTTGCAGATTATGTCCTGTCCGATTTTACCACAGAAGAAAAAAATCATTTACACGAACTAACCCATTCGGTACATGCCATCCTGGTAGATTGGCTGCAAGCTTCAAAATAGGCGATAGTACATTTAATTGACTTATTGATGGTATATGGTACATTAATAGTATTAATTGTATTATTAGTGCAAATTAATGTATTGAATGGGCACTAATTTTATAGGTAATACTGAGCTTGTTCTGAGTTTTTTTTTCAGGATTGATTTAGTGCAGTCATCCTGAACTTGATTCAGGATCTCAATGGTAAGAATAAGAGATTCCGGGACAAGTCCGTAATGACGGAGGCAACAGTCATCCTGAACCTGATTCAGGATCTCAATGGTAAGAATAAGGGATTCCGGATCAAGTCCGGAATGACAGTGGGGAGTAAAGATTCCGGGACAAGTCCGGAATGACGGAGGTAATAGTCATCCTGAACTTGATTCAGGATCTCAATGGTAAGAATAAGGGATTCCGGATCAAGTCCGGAATGACAGTGGGGAGTAAAGATTCCGGAACAAGTCCGGAATGACAGTGTGGCGTAAAGATTCCGGGACAAGTCCGGAATGACGATGAGTATATTATATTTCCTATTGGAGGAAATCCATGAAGATAATTGTGCCAATAGCACCCGGATTTGAAGAAATAGAAGCTATCACCATCATTGATGTGCTGCGAAGGGCAAATTTAGATGTACACTCTGCAGCGCTGACTGATACCCTGGTCATAGGTTCCCATGGCATTGCAGTGAAGCCTGATACACTATTGCATAAATGCAATCCTGTCGATTATAATTGTATAGTGTTGCCAGGTGGAATGCCGGGCAGTGAAAATCTAAAACACAATGATGATGTGATTAAATTCATAAAACATATTTATTCAAAAGGCGGATTTGTGGCTGCCGTTTGTGCCGCACCTATTGTGCTTGGGGCCAGTGAAATATTGTACGGCAAAAAAGCAACATGCTTTCCCGGCTTTGAGCATGAACTTACCGGTGCTACAATAGTTAATGAGCCGGTTGTGGTTGATGGTACAATCATCACTGCAAAAGGACCGGGATGTGCAATCCCATTTGCTCTGACCCTGGTTGGTCTGATTGCTGGTAAAGAAATACAGAATACATTGAAGAATACTATGCAGGTTTACTGGATGTAGGATATGAAGAAAAGCCTCTTTAAAAAGGGAGCGTACATCTACATAGAAGGTGATGAAGACGCTGATACCGTGTATATTGTTGATAAAGGTGTGGTGCAGTTAGATCGCTATAATAAAAATGCTCCAATATATAAAAATATACTCAAAGATGGTGAATTCTTTGGCGTTATAGCTTCGCTGTGCAATAAACCCCGCATGGAATCAGCAATTGCGCGTGCGGACAGTGTTGTGACTACCTTCACAAAACAGGAATTCATAAATCTTTTATCAAAAAAACCCCAGATAGCCATTAAGGTGTTAAACTATTTTTCCAATGAACTTCGTGCCTATAATGAGATGATGATTGCCTTGAAGGACCGTGGTGTTGAGCTTGAAACACCTGAGGAAGCGCTGTACAATCACATACGCTATTTCTATAATAATGGCAGCAATAATTATGCATATTACTGTTGTAAGCGCTATTTAGAGCTGTATCCTCATGGCCTTTTTGCTGGTGTAGTCACTACAATGCTTGAAAGCATTAAAGACAAAGTAAAGGGGGCGATAGTTCCGGTGATTCAGGCACCGTACAAAGTATACTCTGACCAGCAGATGATCTTCTGTGAGGATGAACCTGGAAATGAAATGTATATTATTAAAGAGGGCAAAGTAAAAATTGTTAAACTGTCCAGTGAAAGTGAGATTATACTGTCGGTATTGAAAGATGGCGATGTGTTTGGCGAAATGGCGCTGATTTCTGACAAGCCGCGAAATGCTGCAGCCATAAGTTGGGGTAAAACAGTATTGCTTCCTATCAAGAAAGAATCGCTGGTGGCAGTTATGGAACAGATGCCTGCCATCACCCAGCTCATTTTTAAGGAACTATCGCACCGTATATGGTTTACCTATATTCAACTTGAGTCACAGCTGTATGACAAGCCAATTACCCGTATTTATGCCTTGCTTGAAAATAAGCTTGTTGAAAAAGGTGTATCACTGAAAAGCAATGAACCTGTTAAGCTTAACTTTGGCATTGATGAACTTTTCAAAATGTTAGGGTATGTGGCATCAAGAATGGGGAAAACAACAAATATTCTTTTGTCTGACTCAAATTTGCAGTTTAACGTTGGTGAAACTATAGTTGAAAAACCAAGCCAGCTTACTGCAAAAGCCAAGTATTTCAAATCGCGTGACCATATGGCAATAGTAGAAGGCGAAGAAGACGAAAAGAAGGAAGCATCGCAAAAAGAAGTAACAATTGTTGAAGAGGAAAAGGAAGAAACAAAAGAACAGGTTGAAGAGATTATGACTGCAACCGTAACATCAGATGAGGCTGATACATTCCTGCAATATGATGAGAAGACACAAGAGCCTGCAACACAACCCCAGGAAGAGTTGCATACCATATCTGAAGAGATAGAAATATAAATATAAATATTTTTACATTGACTTTTTATTTATTTTATAGGTTATGTAAACAAAGGGAACTTCTAAAACTATTTTTTTAGGATGTTCCCGTGTGGGCACTATATAATAAAGTTGCTTTCTTTTATATGAATTATTTTGGAAGAGAGCATTTTTTAGAGGTGCCCATAATAAATATCTTAGAGGACATTTGTTTGGGATCATTACTCATTATGTGCTGCATTATAATAGATAATGCTTTAAAAGAAAGGGTTTCCATTTCCGGAAAGCTTAATGCAGATATACACTATATATACTCTCCCTACGATGAACTGCCGGGAATATTACATTCCTTACATGCTGCCCCCGAAAGTTGTCATGCTATATTGTGTATTGTTACATCAGAAGCCTATGAAGAAGTAAAATCAATAGTTGACAGTGTTGATACGCCGGCAAACCATTTTTATGTGGGCTATGTATGTGTTGGCAATACCTTTCATTTAAACATGATGCATGATGTACTTGCCCTGTATAATGAAGGTATCAATGCAAATGAATTTGAATTTATTGTGCGTAAGGCAAAATTTATTGCTCAGCAACATTTTGAATTTAAAAATTTAAGCCGCCAGCATATTCATCAGCTGGAAGATACTCAACGAGATTTCGATGCGCTCATCAATATTGGCAAGGCACTATCAATTGAAAAAAATCCTGATAGGCTGTTACGATTAATTTTACATTTAAGCAAAACCATAACCGGTGCTGATGCAGGAAGCATATACCTGGTAGAAGAAGTTAACGGAAACAAAGTGTTGCGGTTTAAGCATTCGCATACATTCTCAAAGGACCTTCCGTATGAAGAGTTTACCATCCCCATGGATAAAAATTCCATTGCAGGGTATGTTGCTGTAACCCAGCAGGTACTCAATATCCCCGATGTGTACCAGCTTGGGCCTGACGATCCGGTTGCATTTAATTCATCGTTTGATAAGGCACACAACTATCGCTCAAAATCAATGCTTGTTGTACCCATGATTAATCACATTAACAAAACGATAGGTGTGATACAGCTTATCAACAGTAAAGAAGACATTGAAAATAATTACAATGGGAATGAAGCATATTCAATTACATTAACCTGTGAGGAAGATTTTAACACAAAGGTAGTCCCATTCCAGAAAAGATATGAAAGTTTAATGGAAGCAGTGGCATCTCAGGCTGCTATTGCTATAGAAAACAACCGCATGATACGGCAGATTCAACAGCAGTTTGAAGAATTTGTCAGGGCATCGGTTACTGCAATTGAATCACGCGATGTTGCCACATCAGGTCACTCATTCAGGGTTGCCGATGTTTGTATGAAGATGGCACAGGCCATTAATGAAGAAACAACAGGACCATTTGCCACCATAACATTTACCGACACTGAACTAAAAGAACTGGAATATGCGGCTTTATTGCATGACTTTGGGAAGGTGTATATTGACACTGCAATATTTTTGAAATCGCACAAATTATATCCAAAAGATTTAGAGAATATTTTGCTGAAGTTGGAATATCTGTACCGGTACCAGCAGTTAAAGTACGCAATGACAATATTTAATGAAATGAAAAAAGACAATGAATTTAATAAACACCTTGAAAAGGTTAATGCCATAGAAAAGGAACGGGATGATATTTTACACAAGATACTTGAAGCACGGCAAAAAGTGATAGAGCTCAACAATCCAATGGTAAAGGAAATGGATGTTGAAAAAGAAGTTAAAAATTTATATGCCATGCTGCAATCGCTTGATTGTTGTGATGTAGAAAATCAAAAAATGGAAATATTTAATGATTACTATATAAAGAATTTAACTATCAGGCGAGGAAGCTTAAATGATGATGAACGCCGTGAAATAGAAAGCCATGTGGTGCATACGTATAACTTTGTAAGTAAAATTCCATGGCCGCCTGAGTTTGCACGCATACCCGAGATTGCGGCAAAACACCATGAAAAATTAGATGGCACAGGCTACCCCTATGGATTAAAGGGGGATGAAATTCCACTGCAGGCACGCATCATGGCACTGGCTGATATATTTGATGCACTCATCGCTACCGATAGGCCATACAAACCACCCATAACGTTAGAGCAAGCACTCAGCATAATACAAGAAGAAGCTTTAAAAAATAAATTAGACAAAGATATTGTGGATCTTTTTATAACAAAGAAGATCTATGAGCAGTTTGACCGCAATGCCTATCGCACAAAAAATGCTGTGCAATAATATAGAAAGATTTGCGCAGGTATTGCAGAGGACCAAGTGAAAAAATTGTTTTAAGTTATTTTGAATTCTTACGAGAATGGTATCAATCTTTATTTCACTCGAGTTTTGAAAAACTACACTTGCACTAATGTTTGTCTTACTTTAATAAAATAAAGATTGACTCCAATTTCATAACTATTATATATAAAAACGTAATATCCCAGTAAATCTTAGGTTTAAAACAAAAAATAAGGAATGTCCTATGACGGCAATGTTTATATTAATGAATCATAAATTAGAAGAGACCCAAAAAGAAGATGCATTGATAACCTTAAAAATTGATAAATTTATATTCCCACCTAAAAATTTGCAAAATTTATGGGAACAAATACCTCCTGATAAAGAAAGCATAATTGAAATTATAGAGCCAATTTTAAACTGGCTTGCTAACCATTCTAACCAGGGTGATTATATATTAGTGCATGGAGATTTCGGAGCAACATTTATCATCGTATCCTGGGCATTGCAACTTAAAAGAATACCAGTATATTCAACTACACATAGAAAATATGAAAATAAAACAAATGAAAATGGTGAAGTAGTCAATGTGCATACTTTCAAACATGTTATGTTTAGAAGATATAGAATGTTGTGATGTATTATTCTACTGGAGGAAAATGTATGGCTAAAGTAATGTTAAGTTTTTTGGGGACTAATAAATACCTTAAGTGTAATTATGAATACAACAATGTGGTCATCAAAAATGTTTATTATGTTCAGGAAGCTATAGCAAAGCTGTTTTGTAATGAATGGGGTAAAGGAGATTCAATTATTGTGTTTGTTACCCAGGAAGCATATAAAACGAATTGGGTAACTGGTACAAGTTATGATAATAAAAAAATTGATGGGCTTGAAAAGGTATTGCAGATATTTGCTCAGGAAAAAAATGTTACAGTAAAATATGTGACAATTTACGGAGGACGGAATGAAGATGAAATATGGAGTATATTTGATGCGGTAATTAATTCTGTTAATCAGGGTGATGAAATTATAATTGATGTAACTCATGCCTTCAGAGCTATACCAATGTTTGCTGTGGTCGTGATTAATTATCTACAAATGGTTAAAAATGTTTCATTTATTGGATTATACTATGGTGCTATAGAATCATTAGGAAGATTACAGGATATTGCTTTAAAAAACATTGAAGAAAGAAATGCACCAATTATTGATTTAAGCAGTTTTGTGTATTTATTACAATTTTCAAATGGAGTTTATAACTTTATACAATATGGTGATGCAAATGAAATAAGCAAATATGCATTAAATACTGTAAAGCCAATTTTAAAAGAAACACAAGGTAAGGATGAAATATCACAAAAAATACGACATATAGCGGAAAGTTTAAAAACTATAACACAAAATTTTGCATATTGCCGAGGAAAAGATATTATAAAATATAATTTTGCAAAATTATATAGGGATATACAAGAACTTAAAGAACATTTTAATGGCAAGGTTTTATCTTTAAAACCATTGCAACCATTACTTGATAACATTTTGCAAAAATTGGATCTATTTAAAGAATTTGATGATGTAATAAATGCTAAAAAAGGAATAGTTGCATCTTGGTGGTGTCTTCAGCACAATTTAATTCAACAAAGCATTACAATTTTACAGGAGTCATTAATAACGCTGGTATGTATAAAATTTAGGCTGGATTATGAAAATCTGAAGTACAGGGAACTGGTTGGAAGTGCATTCTATAAAATAAATTCTCAAAAAAGAGGAAAAGTAGTACATAAAGATGAAAATAAAGAAATTGAACCTTTGTTATCAGATCCATTAATACTTTTATTAAGTGACATATATAATCAATTAACTCAAATACGTAATGATATTAATCATGCAAATTTCAGAAAAGACATAAAAAAATGTGAAGATATATATAAAGAGATATGGGAAGTACTGGAAAAGGTTTTATCAATAATCACAGTCTGAATTAAATAAAAAACTATTGGGAGTAAAAGACAAAATTATATGGAATAATGACATCTTTATTTTTTGTTTTATAAAAATGTGCAAAAGATTGCTTGAATGTCTCAAAGCTTGGGGTTGTATTAACAGCTGTATGTATAATGTGATGTATGAATTCCAAACTTTTTGTATAGTCAATAAAATAATTTGCACCAATGAATGATTTTGCACCTGCCTGTATAGCGTTATATGCTAAAGAGTGGTTTGAAAAAGGCAAGCACCATGCAGAATTGCACGATATTGAAATTATTGTTTCAGGAGGTTTGGTGGATAGTATTGAAAAATTTTTAGAATTAAAAATTTCACCATTGTGGCAAACCCACCCTGTTTTTTCCACATCATTATTAAATTGTGCATGCCCATAATAAATTATAGCTGCATACCTATGTTTTACCAATTCTTTTTGTACAAAACCTTTAGACTTTGCTTCTATCACATTTATTTTATGATCTGTTTGTAATTGTTTAACTATATAATTCAGGTTGTTATAAAAATTATTAATATTATTATTTGAACCAATTATAAACAAAATGCCTTCATACTTTGGTAGTGTTTTATATTTCATGTTGTCTAAAGAGTTTTGCGTTATTATACGAGTTATTGGCAATTGTACTTTAAACTGGTGATGTAATGGTATTTCCCATGGGATTCCTGCAAGTTCAATATCAAGATAAAGTTGAATATTAGGATTATGTAATAGATGAGCAAATTGGTACAATTTAAACAAAGAAGAAATATTATCCGATAGCTCATCAATAAGCTTATTGACTGATAATTGATTTAGAATATGAGTATTAATTTTTTTATAGAATAAATCTATTTCCTGTTTTATTGTTTCAATACTTGAATAAGAAAAATCATCATGAATATATTTGAAGGTGCCCTGAGTGTTATCTATAATGTAAAGCAGTGTATGAGAATTAGGAAGATAGTGAATGCGTAATTGATTTTGCTGCTGTACATTAATTGTTGTTGGTTCATCAGAACCTGAAGTATACAGGTATAATGACTCTTTTCCGGGTACTGGAATATCCGAATTTTTAATATATTGCTCTGCATCAAGGTAACAAATATCAAATCCTAACTTTTTTGCAATCAATCCTAATTGAAAAGAGGATATTTTTTTCCCTGTTGTTATATCGCATAGGATTTTTGTTTGCGGTAGTCTGGATAAAGCATGATACATTCTATTGTAATTAATGTCATGGTTATTATAATCAATAGGAATTGTTATGATGGATTCTTTATCAATATGTGGGTCCAGAAAAGGCAAAAAATAAGTATCAAGTATCTTCTTGTGATTAATTGGGTAAAAAACAATAAGATGTTCAGGACTAATGGCATTAGTTATAATCAATGGTGGGTTTGGGTTTGGGCCAACCATAACAACAAGCATTGAATATTTTGATAGTGCATTATTTTTAATTTTTTGGTTTATTTGTTCTTTTAATAGTGATGTAATAATTGGGCATATGGAATTAAAATAAAATGTAAAACGCTGGCTTTTTGTGCTCAATGTACTGTATTGTTTTAATAATATTTCAAGTGTGTTTAATTGTTTCATATTTATACTAGTTAGCAATACAAATATTAAGACATCATATATAATAAGTGATTAAATAATTCAATGATTTTTTACCTATTATATGATGTTATTAGACGTCTTACAATGTAAGCCTAATCTATATTAATTTAAAGATTGACAATAAATGGATATGTGTATAACACTAATTACAAAATATAATAAAGTGATTTTTATGGAATATCTTGAAATACATAATGAGGACAATGATTGTACTATAGATACAATTATACATAAGTATCATTATGTATTGATACAATATATTAATAATTTAAACAATAAATACAACAATATTCTGGATGATGATGAGGTTGATGATGTACTTCAGGATATTTATGTTAAATTAATATCCGGTGCGCTTGAAAAGTTTAGAGGTGAATGTTCACTAAAAAATTATTTGTTACATTATATTGCCCGATCTGTGTTTATTGATTACTGTAAAAGGAAGTATTCAAAGAAAATACATGTTGTAAGCAAAAAGATACATAATGATGATGAAGATGAAAGTAATAGCTATGAAATACCTGATGATGATCGTATGAATCCTGAAAATATATTCATCAATCAGGAGTTTAAACAAATACTTGAAGATGAATTACAAAACCTTACTGCAAAAGAGCGACTTATATTTATTATGGTGGAGTTTGATGGATTAAACCAGTCAAAGATAGCTGAAAAGCTTAAAATAAAACAACCTACAGTATCAGAACATTATAATAACGCTCGTACTAAACTTCAAAAATTACTAAAAACAAAGTATCCTCAGTACGTTGATAGTATATACTATGAAAAATAAAAGGTATTTACATAAATTGCTGCACAGTGATTTTTGTGCCAAAGGCATGATAGAAAAGGTAATTGCCTTTGCCGAAGGGAAACTTGATGAAAGGGAATATCCTGAAATTTATGCTCACCTTGCTGAATGCAATTATTGTCGATATATGCTTGAAGACTTTGATATAATCCCAGAATATGAAAATTATGATAAAAAGCAATCACCTAAAATTAGCATTAAATTAGATAATGATACAATTATTCCCTTAAACCATGAAAATGTAATGCATTATGATACTGTTAGTGTGTTAAGTAGCAAGAGTAACGATAGTATTGTTGACTATAATATAACATCTTTCAGCAACCCCACATTATTAAGAACTATCGCTCATAAAGATACTATTGTAATAGAAATACATACTAACAACAGTGATGTCACGTATTGGCTTATCAACAACCAAAAAGGTGTACATTCTAATGTTTACAATGGTGTTGCTATTTTTGAGAATATAGAAAAAGGTATTTACTTATTATCAGAAAACATGAAAAATTTTTGTGTAATAGAAATACTATAGTTGTGCAGTTACTTAATAAAAAATTTTAAAAAAAATCCTATATAATCCGCTTTACCCCAGTCATATAACTTGTAAGGCTAATGAAATACTTGTAATAACACTTTGGGCAATACACTATAAGGATTATCCTTACATTATAAAAAGAAAATTGCCAACATAAAAATTAATTATTAGGGAGGGATGCCAATGACAACAACACAACATTGTGTAAAACAAATGAACAACCGTGGCATAACAAACACCATGGTAGAACTGGTGCAAGTTTTTGGCTATCAGGTTGGTGACAGGGTAATAATGGATAAGAAGCAGATACACGAATTGCTGGTTGAAATTAATGAACTGCGGCATCAATTGCTGAAGATGTACGAAAAGGGCGGAGTGGTGGTGGTTGAAAAAGATGGGCATTTGATTACAACATTTGTGCTAACACACCGAATGGGAAGGGTAAAACAAAAATATAAACGGGCGGGTTGATTGCTTTAGTAGCCGCAGGCACTGCCTGCGTGCTACATCTTTTTTTTTGGAGGTGTTAATATGTCAGATATATATTTAATATCTGATTATGGAAAGCTCTATAGAAACAACCGCATGTTTAACTTTTTATATCCTGATGGTACTGTATCAAAATTTTTTCCCCATAATACCCAGCGCCTATTTATAATAGGTAATATTGAAATAACACCGGAAGCATTGAAACTGCTGATGCATTGTAAAATAGAAGTGGTTTTTCTAAATAAAAATGGATTGTTTAATGGTAAGTTGGTTTTTGATGACAGCAAGAATGTATTATTACGCAAAAAACAATATGATAAACTTAACAACGAACAATTTATTTTGCAATGGTGCAAAAGCATTATTGATGGCAAAATACAAAACCAGCTAGTATTAGCAAACCGCATAAAGCGAAAGCATAAAGAAACCACACAACTACAGGATTGTGTATCCTCAATGAAAAATATAATAGAAAAGCTTGAAACTGCAACAACTACCAATGAATTGCGTGGCTATGAAGGTGCAGCTTCCCGAATGTATTTTGGAGCAATTAAACATGCAATAATTCCACACTGGGCTGAATTTAATGGAAGAAGTATGAACCCGCCTCGTGATAATGTCAATGCGGTGTTAAGTTTTACCTATACGTTACTAAATCATTTAATTGAAAGCTACATCATTTCAGAAGGTATGGACACCTATGTGGGCTATTTGCATACAGTTGAATATGGTCGAAAATCCCTGATATTCGATTTAATGGAAGAATTTAGATCGCCAGTGTGTGACACGTTGACAGTGGCACTGTTTAATTTAGGAATACTTAACCCTGAAGATTTCCGTACAATAGATTTTTCCAGCAATGATGACGAGTATCCGCTGGAGCCAATGGATGAGGAAGAAGATACAGTGACTACCCGCAAAGGTGTGCTTTTAACAAAAGAAGGATTGAAGAAAGTAATAGAAAAGTTTGAAGCAAAACTTGAAGAAACTTACTACTATATGCCCCTTCAAAAACAACTATCGTACCGCAAAATAATAGCACAACAGGTAGCTCATTGCAAGCGTGTAATAAATGATGAAGAAAGCCAGTACAAACCATTTGAGGTAAAATGAAATATTTAATTTGCTATGATATATGTCATCCTAAACGTTTAACCCGTGTGGCAAAGCAATTGGAACGAATGGGCATACGGGTGCAATATTCTTTTTTTAATGTTGAAATGGATGATGAAATGTTAGATAGTTTAATTAAAAATTTGATGACACTGATAGATATCGGGGAAGACAAGATATACGTGTATCCAATTTGTTCAGAGTGCCGTAAAAAAGTTATTATTGATGGAACAGGGCAAATGCTTTCCCTTGATACGTTTTTAATTTTGTGAGATAGTAACTGTTAAAATACGCTAAAGGTAGTGTATGGAAACCTGGCTGGTAATATATGACATCCGTGATGAAAAACGACTGAGACGCATAGCAAAGATTATGGAACAGTATGGTGTGCGGGTGCAAAAGTCGGTCTTTGAAGCAATGTGCAGTCAGGAGACAATAGCAAGGATGCGTAAAGAAGCAAAGACAATCCTTGAAAAAGAAGATTCATTGATAATCATACCATTATGTGCACGATGCTGGCAAAAGAAAAAACAGTATGGAGTAACAACCCAGGGTATAGGCGAGTATAAACAATATTATATTTGCTGAAGAATATGGTTAAAAAATAGTGCTTGACAGAATGATAAATGTATGTTTTGATGAATTAAATTAATTATGTAAAATCTTGACAGTTCTTTGAAAACTGTATAAATAGAGGGGGTATAAGCTTCCGCCAACCTATGAAAGTGACATAAAACGGCCATTTTTGGGGGAGGTTGGCGGCCACGAAAGTGCTGGAAATTCCAGGCTTTACAAGTGTTGTATAAAAAGTGCCAACATTTTTATGCAATTTGTTGGGGAGGTTGGCGGAAAATGGCTTGAAAACGCTGGAAATTCCAGAGGTTATAACCCCAAGAGTAGGAAAACTTCCCCGCTAAAAGGGGATTGAGACCCGAGCAAATACTATTGGTATGTGGTTGCAATTAAGTATTAGTAGGAAAACTTCCCCGCTAAAAGGGGATTGAGACAACCACAGGGGATATGTATAACATAAATAGTATTTTTACCTTGTAGGAAAACTTCCCCGCTAAAAGGGGATTGAGACACTTCCAGCTGGGACGATAATTTTTTCCTGTAATTCATTTCAAGTAGGAAAACTTCCCCGCTAAAAGGGGATTGAGACTGCGTTCCTTCTACAACACCAATTGCTTCCAAACTGTTGCTTGTAGGAAAACTTCCCCGCTAATAGGGGATTGAGACCCAAGTCGTGAGGCGTGTTGATTACCCGCCCTATAACCATAAAAGTAGGAAAACTTCCCCGCTAATAGGGGATTGAGACCCATTGATGATGAAATGCTCTTCCTCAGAATCATATTCAGTGTAGGAAAACTTCCCCGCTAATAGGGGATTGAGACGAGTTCTTATATTTTAAGAACTCACTCACTAACATAATAGACGTAGGAAAACTTCCCCGCTAATAGGGGATTGAGACCAACCCTGCTTCTAACATACATATTTCTGGATATTGCGTTATCGTAGGAAAACTTCCCCGCTAATAGGGGATTGAGACGAAGTTGTGTTTGCGTCAAGGGGGTGTCTCAAAACAAAATATGGGACGGCCTTTTTTTTTATTTTAAGTACTTGATACTGAAAAAAATTAAAAAATCCCATTTACTACTCATTTTCATGCAGGAATTTTCATCATATTATGGGCTAAACTCAATAATCCCCATTCA